>NZ_JBEXCW010000035.1:0-81239 GCF_040605435.1 Streptomyces sp. NPDC005574 | reverse complement strand
CAGAACACCGCCTTCGGCCTCGGCTCCTACACCGAACTGCCCTCCTCCAACCCCGCCGTCCTCGCCTTCCTGCGCGAGTACGAGGACGACCTGGTCCTGTGCGTCAACAACTTCTCCCGGTTCGCACAGCCCACCGAACTCGACCTGCGGGCCTACGCCGGACGGCATCCGGTCGAACTCATCGGCGGGGTCCGCTTTCCGGCCATCGGTGAACTGCCCTATCTCCTGACCCTCGCGGGACACGGCTTCTACTGGTTCCGGCTCTCCCGGGTCGCCGCCCGCATCGGCAGACGCGCTTGAACGTGTGCCGAGGAAAGGACGCCGTCATCATGCAGAAGACCGCATCGCCTCGCCCGCGGACCAGGGCCGTCGCCGACCCGATGGCCTCACTCGGCGGACTGCTGCGCGAGTGGCTGCCGCGGCAGCGCTGGTTCGCGGGCAAGGACCGCCCGGTCACCGAGCTCGGCCTGCTGTCGATCACCGAGCTGTACCCGGGCTGTCTGCACCTGCTGGTGCACGCGGGCCACACCGGCGTGCCCGGCCCCGACGGCGGCCCGGCCGGCGACTGCTACCAACTGCTGCTCGGCGTGCGGGAGCACCTCTCGCCGCGCCTGTCCCGGGCGCTGGTCGGCCGGGCCACAAACGGCCCGCTGGCCGGAATGGCGATCTACGACGCGCTCCAGGACCCCCGTTCGGCGCAGCTGCTCCTGGAGCGGCTGCGCCATCCGGGTGAGGTGGGTCCGCTGAGCTTCGAGTGTGATCCGTCCGTACCGGTGCCGGCCGGTCTCGCGCCCAGGCTGCTGGACGCCGAACAGTCCAACTCCTCGCTGGTGTTCGGCGACGAGTTCATCCTGAAGGTGTTCCGGCGCATCCAGCCCGGTGTCAATCCCGACCTGGAGGTGCCGGTCGCGCTGGCCGCGCAGGGGTGCAGGCGGGTGCCCGCGCCGGTGGCGTGGTTCCGCACGGCCCACCCGCGGGAGGCGACCCTCGGCGTCCTCCAGCGGTATCTGCCCAACGCCTCCGACGGCTGGGCGCTGGCGCTGGGCGCGCTCGCCACGGGGGACGACTTCACCCCGCAGGCGCACGCCCTGGGCCGCGCCACGGCGGAGGTGCACCTCGCGCTCGCCTCGGCGTTCCCGTCCGGTGCCCACGGTGACAAGGAGCGCACGGCGGCCGCGATGACGGAGAGACTGGACGACGCCGCGCGGTGCGTGCCGGCGCTGCTGCCGTTCGTGCCCGGGCTGCGGACCGCCTTCGGCGCTCTGGCCGGCTGCGACGCCGGGCCGCCCACCCAGCGCATCCACGGCGACCTGCACCTCGGCCAGGTGCTGTGGGCGGGCCGCGAGTGGTTCGTCATCGACTTCGAGGGCGAACCGTCCAAGCCGCTCAGCGAGCGGCGCAGCGCCCAGTCCCCGGTGCGGGACATCGCCGGCATGCTGCGCTCCTTCGACTACGCCGCCCGGCAGCGGCGACCCTGGCGCCCCGAATGGGCGCGCCGCTGCCGGGAGGCGTACTGCGCGGGCTACGCCGCCCACGCCGGCTGGGACCCCCGTAAGAAGCACGGGCTGCTGCGCGCCTACGAAACGGACCGGGCCGTGTACGAGGTCCTTTACGAGGCACGGCACCGCCCTGACTGGCTTCCCGTACCCATGGCGGCGATCGAGCGTCTCGCCGTGAGAGGAGACTGACCCGTGGCCCTGCGTGACACGTCACTGCCCGAGGACACCTCGCCGCCCGAGCCCTCCGGCCCGCTCCCGTCCGGAACGAGGCCGCGCGGGAGCGCGCCGCCCCTGGAACCCGCCGACCGTGAACGGCTGTTGTCGGGCTCCCACCACGACCCGCACTCCCTGCTGGGCGCCCACCCGGTGCCCGGCGGGATCGCGTTCCGGGCGCTGCGTCCCTGGGCCCGCGCGGTCGAGGTCGTCGTGGACGGCATCCCCAGCGCTCTCGTCTCCGAGGGGGACGGCCTGTTCACCGGCGTCCTGCCGCTGGACGCCGTGCCGTCGTACACCCTGCGGGTGGCGTATCCGGGCGGGGAGCACGAGGTGCACGACCCGTACCGCTTCCTGCCCGCCCTCGGTGAGCTGGACCTCCACCTGATCGGTGAGGGCCGGCACGAGGAGCTGTGGAAGGCGCTGGGCGCCGAGGTGATGACCCACCAGGGGGTGACCGGCACCCGCTTCACCGTGTGGGCGCCGAACGCGCGGGGTGTCCGGGTCGCCGGCGACTTCACCTTCTGGGACGGCACGGCGTTCCCGATGCGGTCGCTCGGTTCGTCGGGTGTGTGGGAGCTGTTCCTGCCAGGCGTCGGGGAGGGCGCCCGGTACAAGTTCGAGATCACCTCCCGGCACGGCGGCCGGTTCCTGAAGGCCGACCCGATGGCCCGCGCGACGGAGGTGCCGCCCGCGACCGCGTCCGTCGTGACGGTGTCGCGGTACGAGTGGGACGACGCGCAGTGGCTGGCGCACCGAGCGGACGTGCCCGTCCACCAGGCCCCCTTCTCGGTGTACGAGGTGCATCTGCCGACCTGGCGGCCGGGACTCACCTACCGCGAACTCGCGGAGGAACTGCCGCCGTACGTCAAGGACCTGGGCTTCACCCACGTCGAGCTGATGCCCGTCGCGGAGCACCCCTTCGGCGGGTCCTGGGGCTACCAGGTCACCGGGTTCTACGCCCCCACCGCACGCCTCGGAGACCCCGACGACTTCAAGTACCTCGTCGACGCCCTGCACCGCGCCGGCATCGGCGTGATCATGGACTGGGTGCCCGCCCACTTCCCGAAGGACGACTGGGCGCTCGCCCGGTTCGACGGCGAACCGCTGTACGAACCCGGCGACTCCCGCCGCGCCGAGCACCCGGACTGGGGCACCTACGAGTTCGACCTCGGTCGCACCGAGGTGCGCAACTTCCTCGTCGCCAACGCCGTGTACTGGTGCGAGGAGTTCCACATCGACGGCCTGCGGGTGGACGCCGTCGCCTCCATGCTCTACCTCGACTACTCGCGCGACTCCGGGCAGTGGTCGCCCAACGTGTTCGGGGGGCGTGAGGACCTGGCCGCGGTGGCGTTCCTCCAGGAGATGAACGCCACCGTGTACCGGCGGGCGCCCGGTGTCGTGACGATCGCGGAGGAGTCCACCGCCTGGGACGGGGTGACCCGGCCCACGGACAGCGGCGGCCTCGGTTTCGGGCTGAAGTGGAACATGGGCTGGATGCACGACTCGCTGGAGTACATCCAGAAGGAGCCGGTGCACCGCAAGTACCACCACAACGAGATGACCTTCTCGATGGTGTACGCCTACAGCGAGAACTACGTCCTGCCGATCTCCCACGACGAGGTCGTGCACGGCAAGCAGGCACTGGTGTCGAAGATGCCGGGCGACTGGTGGCAGCGACGTGCCAACCACCGCGCCTACCTCGGCTACATGTGGGCCCACCCCGGCAAGCAACTGCTGTTCATGGGCCAGGAGTTCGCCCAGGGTGCCGAGTGGTCCGAGGCGCACGGCCCGGACTGGTGGCTGCTCGACCCGGCCTACGAGGCGGAACCGGACCATCGCGGGGTCCGCGACCTGGTGCGCGACCTCAACACCGTCTACCGGGGCGCCCCGGCGCTGTGGCAGCGCGACACCGACCCGGGTGGCTTCCGCTGGGTCGTGGGCGACGCGGCGGAGGACAACGTCTTCGCGTTCCTGCGCTACGACACGGACGGCAACCCGCTGCTCTCGGTCTCCAACCTCTCCCCCGTCGTCCGGCACGACTACGACCTGCATGTGCCCGGCGGCGTCCCGGTCTGGCAGGAGGCCCTCAACACCGACGCGGTCCGCTACGGCGGCAGCGGCGTCACCCTCCCCGGCCCCGTCACCGACGAGGAGGGACGGCTGCGGCTCACCCTGCCGCCGCTGGCCACGGTCTGGCTGACACCGGCCGGTACGCGCCCGCCTTCGTGAAGCCCGGCGGCGGTGCCAGGTTCCGAACGTCCCGCGAGGGGCATTCGGGGACGTACGACCTGGCCGTACCCGCCGCGACAGGCGGGGTCACAGAAGGGCTGTAGTCACGTGCGCACCGTCGGAGTGGAGGAGGAACTCCTCCTGGTCGACCCGGAGACCGGCGAGCCACAGGCGCGGTCCGCCGCCGTCCTGGCCCGCGCCGAGCTGGACGACGCGGAGCAGGGTGTCTTCGAGAAGGAACTGCACAACCAGATGCTGGAGTTCGCGACCCACCCGCAGTCGGGCATGGCCGAACTGCGGGCGGAGATCGTGCGCTGCCGCAAGGAGGCCGCCCGGCACGCGGGCGAGATCGGCTGCACGGTCGCCGCGCTCGCGTCCTCGCCGCTGCCCGTCAGCCCCTCGGTCAGCACCAACCGCCGCTACCAGTGGATGGCGGAGCAGTACGGCATCGCCACCCAGGAGCAGATGGTCCTCGGGTGCCATGTCCATGTGTCGGTCGAGTCCGACGAGGAGGGCGTAGCCGTCCTGGACCGGATCGCGCCCTGGCTGCCCGTGCTGACCGCGCTGAGCGCCAACTCGCCGTACTGGCAGGGCAAGGACACCAGTTACAGCAGCTACCGCAGCCGGGTGTGGCAGCGGTGGCCCTCCGCCGGTCCCACCGAGCCCTTCGGCTCCGCCGAGCGCTACCACCGGCGCGTCGCGGACATGGTGGCCACCGGAGTGCTCCTCGACGAGGGGATGATCTACTTCGACGCCCGGCTCTCCCGCACCTACCCGACGGTGGAGCTGCGGGTCTCGGACGTCTGTCTGCACTCGGACACCGCCGTGCTGGTCGCCACCCTCGCGCGGGGGCTCGTGGAGACGGCCGCGCGCGAGTGGCGGGCCGGCACCGATCCCGCGCCGCACAGTGTGAGCCTGCTGCGGCTGTCCGCCTGGCGGGCCGCCCGCTCCGGGCTGACCGGGGAACTGCTGCACCCCGCGACCATGCGGCGCATGCCGGCCGAGTCGGTGGTCCGGTCCCTGCTGGAGCACGTCGGGCAGGCCCTCACCGACAGCGGGGACCTCGACCGCGCCGAGGACACGGTCGCCGGCCTGCTGCGGCACGGCAACGGCGCCCGGGTGCAGCGGGAACTGCTGGAGCGCACCGGGAGTCTGCACGACGTCGTCACCGAGTGCGCGCGCCGGACCCAGGAGTGAGAACGGGGCGCCGCGCCCGCGTCACAGCAGCAGCACGAGGGCGTACGCCAGGAAGAACGCGGCGATCAGTACGGCCAGGCCCAGGATGAGGGTCAGCGGCGCCTTGGCCCAGCCCTTGGTGGGGTTGTGCGTCTCGCGGGGACCCGCCCCGGGCATGCTGCTCTCCGCCGGCGGGGTCTCCCCCGGCGGTACGCCTCCACCCGGTTCCAGACCGGTGGTGCGCTCGGGCTCGGGATCGGGATTCCCGTGGCTCATGCCGTCCGGGTCCCCCTGAGATGCCGAGATCATCAAGGCCCGGACACTATTCTGCGTTCCCGGCCCCGACCGGTCCCGCCTGGGCTAGATTCGCAGCGCCGATGACCGTACTCGTCGGAGATGTCACACCCCGTACTCATCAGGAGCAGCGCATGCGCGACTTCGCCCTCGCTCCCCCGACCGCCTCGCCCCTGACCGGAGGGCTCGCCGACAGCCTCTTCGAGACGGCCGCCCTGTACCCCACCCGCCCCCTGCTCGCCCGCCGCCCCGAGGGCTCCGGCGCGGCCTGGCAGGAGGTGACGGCCGTGGAGCTGCGGGACGAGGTGGTGGACCTCGCCAAGGGCATGATCGCGTCCGGGATCGCCCCGGGCAGCCGCGTGGCGATCATGGCACGCACCCGCTACGAGTGGACGGCGCTGTGCTACGCCCTGTGGTCGGTGGGCGCCGAGGTCGTGCCGGTGTATCCGACGGCCTCACGTGAGCAGGTCGAGTGGATCCTGCGGGACGCCGCGTGCGTGGCCGTGGTCGTCGAGGACGAGCAGTCCGTCATGACCGTCGGCTCGGTGTGCGCGGCGCTGCCGCGGCTGCGGCACGTCTGGCAGCTGGACGCCGGGGCGCTGGAACAGCTCGTGCGCAAGGGCACGTTCATCCCGCAGACCACGGTCGACTCGCTGCGCCGTATCGTGCTGCCGGACTCCACCGCGGTCGTCGCCTACACCTCCGGGACGTCCGGTCATCCGCTGGGGTGCGCGCTGAGCCACCGCGGCCTGGCGAGCCCCTGCGACACCCTGCTGGCGGGCTGGGGCCACACGGCGGCGCCGCCCGGCGAACAGGGCGCGGTCCTCGCCTTCCTGCCCTTCTCCCATGTGTACGGCCTCATGATCCAGGCCCTGTGCATACGCGGTGGCCTGCTCATGGCGCACGAGCCCGACCTGAGCGAGGCGGCGCTCGCCTCGGCTCTCCAGAGCTTCAGACCCACCTACTTCTACGCCGTCCCCTCGGTTTTCGAGAAGATCTACAAGAACTTCCTGCGGGCGTCCCAGCAGTCCGGCCGCGGCGCCCTGTTCGAGCGGGCGGCCGGCACCGCCCGGGACTTCGCCGCGGCCAACGAGCGGCAGCGGCTGGGCGAGGGGTCCGGCCCCGGCCTCGACCTGCGGCTGCAGCACGCGCTGTACGAGCGGACGGTGTACCGCAGGCTGCGCGCCGTGTTCGGCGGCCGGGCCCGCCGCGCCACCTCCGGCGGCTCGCCCCTGAACCGTGATCTCTCCCTGTTCTACGAGGGCATCGGCCTCTACGTGCACGACGGGTACGGGCTGACGGAGACCAGCGGCGGGATCACCATGCAGCCCCTGGGCCGGGAGAAGTCCGGGACCGTCGGGCAGGCGCTGCCCGGCACGGGCGTGCGGGTGGCCGACGACGGGGAGATCCTGGTGCGCGGACCGTCGGTGTTCCAGGGCTACATCAACGACGACGCCGGGACGCGGGCGGCGCTGCGCGGCGGCTGGCTGGCCACCGGCGACATCGGACGGCTGGACTCCGAGGGGTATCTGACGATCACCGGCCGCAAGAAGGACATCATCATCACCAGCAGCGGGAAGAGCGTCGCCCCCTCCTCGCTGGAGCAGCGGCTGCGGATGCATCCGCTGGTGCACCAGGCGGTCGTGGTGGGCGACAACCGGCCCTGCGTGGGCGCGCTGATCACCCTGGACCCGGAGTACCTGGCGCACTGGCGGGGGTCGCTGGCCATGCAGAGCGACGCGCAGGTGCGGGAGGCGCGGGAGGAGAACGCGCTGCGGGAGGAGCTCGCGCGGGCTGTCGCGGCCGCCAACAGCGCCGTGTCCCGCTCGGAGTCCATCCGGGTCTTCCGGGTGCTTCCCGAGCCGTTCGATCTGGCCAACGGTCTGCTGACGCCCTCGATGAAGCTGCGCCGGGACGCGATCGTGCGGCACTACGCCCTGGAGATCGACGCGATGTACCAGGCGCGTGCCCGGCCACCGCGGCAGACCGCACAGAACGGGCAGGACGAACTGTCGAGCTGGGACGACTCGGACAACGTGTTCCGCTGACAACTCGGCTGCGCCGACATGGCGTTGGCGAACACGCCGAAGGGCGCCCGCCGGATGGTCTCCGGCGAACGCCCTTCGGTTGTCGCGTTTCCCGCGCGGACTCCCGGATCAGCCACCCACGTACCAGGTAAAGCCGCCGTTCGCCGCGGACACGGCGAGCAGGATGCCGAAGAGGACCAGGTCGACGATGCCGAGCACGACACCGGCCTTGGCCATTCCGGCCCCGCCCTTGGCCGGCGCCTGCCGCATTCCGACGACGCCGAGCACGATCGCTATCGGTCCGAGAATCACGTTCAGCAAGAACACGCCGATGATTCCGCAGATGAGGCTCGCGATGGCCAGACCATTGGTGCGCGACCTGGAAGACGCGGCAGAGGAACTGCCGTAACTCGTCATCACATTCTCCCGTTGTGGGGTGGTTGGATTCCCGAACGCTTGGCCCGGGAGCGCGTTTCGCCTTTCCCGTCGTTCGGATGCCCGCCAATACGCCCCGCATTCCCGGGTGTTGTCGAGGAACGGCGCCGCACGGCCGTGACGGTTGCGTCTCGTTGCGTCTCGGACACCCTGCCGCGGCGGGGAGTGACTTCCGCGGCACGGGAAACCAGTAGCCGCATGGTGCGAAGTAGCGAATTCCGTTGGTGGCCGGGCCTGTTCGAGACGGGAGGTGAGCGGTGCTCTTCCTCATCGTGGCAGTGATCCTGCTGGCCTTCGTCCTCGGTTCGGTGGCCTATCTGCCCTGGCCCCTCACGCTGGCCCTCAGCGTGGTGATCGTCGTCTGGCTGTCCGTCTTCACCGTCCGGGAGCGCCGGCGGCGGAGCGCGGCGGGAAGGAGCTGACTCATGCGGTTCACCGCACCACCGCGAGCGCGCACAGGCCGGCGGGACACGGAGGGCATGGCCGTGGCGTCCTTCGTCCTCGGCCTGGTCGGCCTCCTCGTCATGAACATCGTCCTGGGGCCCATCGCGATCGTTCTGGCCGTGATGGCCCTGCGCAGGAACACCCCGCGGCGTTTCCGGGCCCTGCTCGGCCTGGGCCTGGGCATCGCGGACATAGTGGTCCTCGTCGTCCTCATGGCCGTCAACGGCGGCGCCGCCTGGACGGCCGTCGGCTGAGCCGCCCCTTCCCCGCGAGGTTTACTTCGGCCGGTTCGTCACATGCGGAGTGAGAGAACGACACGACCGTACGAGGGGAACCGCCCGCCCATGACCGACCACCGCAGTGGCAGACCTGACCGTTCAGCGGGAGCGCTGCTGGCCGGCGCCGGCAGCGTGTGGTGCGCCGGCGGGCGGCTGTGGGCTCCGGCCGCCCTCCTCACTGTGGGCGCGCTCGCCCTCGGGACCGCGACGGTGCGTCGACGGCGCGTGCGGGCACAGGTGTTGACGGAGCGTCAGCGCGCCACATCGGGCCGGCGCTCACCGCTGCCGGCACCCGAGCCGTGCTGCCGGTTCTGGGAGAGCTCCGACGGCCTCGCCCATCACCCCGACTGCCGCGGCGCGGGCAGCCTCGCGGGCGAGGTGGAGCGGGGCTGGCGGGAACTGGACGACGCGTGCTGCCTGCACGGCTGGCAGTCGCACGGGACCGCCCACGACACGGTGTGCGCCGAGCGGACGGTCGCCTGAGGCAGCCGGCGTCGCGGAGGCACGGCCGTCGCGGAGGTACGGCGGCCCCGGGTGTACGGCATCACGCCCGTCCCGTGCCGGGACCGGCGCCTCTGTGGCGAGCCCCACTCGCGAGGTCAGGTCAAGCCGGGCGCGTAGGCTCTGCGGGCTTGGGAACTTGTCAACCGAACGACATCGGAGAGAGGACGACCAGCCCCGCAGACGGCGGGGCCGAGGAAGGCACGATGACGACCGAGCCGCATTGGGACGACACACTGGCTGCTGAGGAGATCTCCATGCGCACCTCGCGCTTCGCGGGTGAGCTGCGCAATGTGACGGGCGCACGCCTTGAGGCGGAGAAGTTTCTCCACGATCTCTCGCGGGCCTCGCCGCCGGCAGCACCCGAGTACTGGGACGACATACTCCTGGTGGTCACGGAGCTGGCCGCCAACGCGGTGCAGTACGCCCCGGGACCCTTCGAACTGCGCATGCGCCGCACCTTCGACGGCGTGCACGTCACGATGCGCGACACCAACACCACTCCGCCGGCGCCGCGCCCCTTCCACCCCAGCCGGGGCGGTGGCGGGATCGGCTGGCACCTGATCCACACCCTCTGCGACCAGGTCAGCGTGGTCCCGGACGAGACCGGCAAGGACATCCATGTCTTCCTGCCCTGGTGAGCGCGTTCCGGCGGGTCCCGGGCGTGCCGGGACCGGCGGGACCGTCAGGTCCGTCGTCCCGTGTCCTCAGGGCGTTCCGGGACCTCGCGCAGGGGCACGGTGACGCGGATCGTCCTGCCGGTCCCCGCGTGCGTGCCGATGGTGATCTCGCGGGCCAGTCGGATGATCAGCGACCGGCCGTAGCCGCTGCCGTGGTGGCCGCTGGGCAGGACGCCGCAACCGTGGGCCTCCGGCGGGACGACAGCGCTGTTGTCGCCGACGGCCGGCCGAACGCCCTCGGGGGTGAGCGAGATGTCGAAGCCGGCCGGCCCGTTCCCGTGCCGGATGGCGTTCGCGACCAGTTCCGAGACGACGAGGAGCAGGTCGATGGCGTCCTCCTCGCGCGCCGTGCGGGAGGAGGATTCCCACTGCTCGCGCACCAGGGTGCGGGCCCGCGCGCGGGCCGTCGCCGACGTCGTCACACGGGCCGCCGTCGCCGCCCGGTCCGGGACGTGGTCGGGGCCCTTCACCCGGGCGTCACCGCCGGCGGCGCCGCCGCCCCGGCGCCGGGGCCGTCGGCGACGACCTCGGCGGTCGGGCCGGTTGCTCTCACCGCGCGCTGCCTTCCCCGCTCGCGTGGAGCGGTCCCCCGTCCCGGGTCACGCGGTGGTCGTCTCGCGCGGCGGCAGCCGACGGTAGTAGTCGCCGACGCCGGACAGGTAGGCGGGATCCATGGTCTCGCTGTCGGTGTGGAAGCGGGGGGCCGCCTTCACCTCCGCCCTGGTGCAGGCCACGGTGATCGTCGCGTTCTCGGCGTCGACGCCGGTGACGACACCGACCGGGACCAGCACGCTCCGGCCGAAGATCCACACGCCGGTGTCGACGACGAGGTGCCGCATGCCGAAGTGGTCGGCCTGCCGGTCCACGTGCCCGATGACGCCGTCGGACGCCGTCACGGTGAAGCCCGAGAGGTCCAGCCCCTCGGCGTGGGCGCTCTCCGGCGCGTAGGACCAGATTCCGTCAGTGGTCACACTGCTCCCTTCTCCCCGGTCGGGTGACGACCATGAGCCCGGGGCGGACCGTGCGCGCCCCTGGTGCTCCACAGCCCGATTACCCGACTCCCGCGGTCGCACTCGGAGCGTTTCTCCGCCACACCGCGCCCGGTCCGCGCAGCGTTTCCTTCCGGTCGCCGCCACAGCCCACCACCATGGAGGGAAAACGACGCCGGGTACCCCGCTCTCCCGACACCATGCACGATCCGCGGCGGGTGGGGCGACGGAACCTGTGAGTCGGTGCGAGGCTTTGTCGGTGGTGCGCCGGGTGGGTTAGCCTGCGGCGTATTTCTCATCGCGCAGATCCGTGAACTGCGGAAATGCATACACGGCTTGCGGGGCCGGTCAGGGGCCCCGCGGGGTTCCGAGTCCTCGCCAGGGGACTCCTGGGGAGCGGAACGAGGGTGCGCATGGCCAGCAACACCACCGAGGTCACCGATGCGGTCCCTGGGGACCAGGAGCTCAGGCGGCTCCTGGCGGGACTGACGGCCGTACGCGACGGGGACTTCGGCACACGGCTCCCGGACGACGCCGACGGCCTCATGGGCGACATCGGCAAAGTGTTCAACGGCATGGTCGACCAGCTGTCCGTGTTCACCTCCGAGGTCACCCGCGTGGCCCGCGAGGTGGGCACCGAGGGGACCCTCGGCGGACAGGCGGAGGTCCCGGGGGTCTCCGGCACCTGGGCCGACCTCACCGACTCCGTCAACGCCATGGCGAACAACCTCACCGGCCAGGTGCGCAACATCGCGCTGGTGACCACCGCCGTGGCCAAGGGCGACCTCTCGCAGAAGATCGACGTCCCGGCCCGGGGCGAGATCCTCCAGCTGAAGGAGACCGTCAACACGATGGTCGACCAGCTGTCCGCCTTCGCCGACGAGGTCACCCGCGTCGCCCGCGAGGTCGGCAGCGAGGGGCAGCTCGGCGGACAGGCACAGGTGCCGGGTGTCGCCGGTGTCTGGCGCGACCTCACCGACTCCGTGAACGGGATGGCGGGCAACCTGACGGGCCAGGTCCGCAACATCGCCCAGGTGACCACGGCCGTCGCCCAGGGCGACCTCTCCCAGAAGATCACCGTGGACGCCCGCGGCGAGATCCTGGAACTCAAGAACACCATCAACACGATGGTGGACCAGCTCTCCGCCTTCGCCGACGAGGTCACCCGCGTCGCCCGCGAGGTCGGCACCGAGGGGCGCCTCGGCGGACAGGCCGACGTCAAGGGCGTCAAGGGCACCTGGCGCGACCTCACCGACTCGGTGAACTTCATGGCGGGCAACCTCACCTCCCAGGTCCGCAAGATCGCCCAGGTGGCGACCGCGGTCGCGGAGGGCGACCTCTCCCAGAAGATCACCGTCGACGCCCGCGGCGAGATCCTCGAGCTCAAGAACACCCTGAACACGATGGTGGACCAGCTCTCCGCCTTCGCCGACGAGGTCACCCGCGTCGCCCGCGAGGTCGGCACCGCGGGCAACCTCGGCGGACAGGCCCAGGTCCGGGGCGTCTCCGGCACCTGGAAGGACCTCACGGACAACGTCAACGTGATGGCGTCCAACCTGACCGGTCAGGTGCGTTCCATCGCCCAGGTCGCCACCGCGGTGGCCCGGGGCGACCTCTCGCAGAAGATCACGGTCGAGGCCAAGGGCGAGGTCGCGGCCCTGGCGGACGTCATCAACACCATGGTCGACACGCTCTCCGCGTTCGCCGACGAGGTCACCCGCGTCGCCCGCGAGGTCGGCACCGAGGGGCGCCTCGGCGGACAGGCCCACGTGCCCAACGTGGCGGGCACCTGGAAGGACCTCACCGACAACGTCAACTCCATGGCGAACAACCTCACCGGCCAGGTGCGCAACATCGCGCTGGTGACCACCGCCGTGGCCAAGGGCGACCTGTCGAAGAAGATCGACGTCGACGCCCGCGGCGAGATCCTCGAACTGAAGACGACGATCAACACGATGGTCGACCAGCTGTCCGCCTTCGCCGACGAGGTCACCCGCGTCGCCCGCGAGGTCGGCACCGAGGGGCGCCTCGGCGGACAGGCCGAGGTCGAGGGCGTCTCGGGCACCTGGAAGCGCCTGACCGAGAACGTCAACGAACTCGCCGGCAACCTGACCCGGCAGGTGCGCGCGATCGCCGAGGTGGCCAGCGCCGTCGCCGAGGGCGACCTGACCCGCTCGATCACCGTGGAGGCGTCCGGCGAGGTCGCCGAGCTCAAGGACAACATCAACTCCATGGTGGGGTCCCTGCGCGAGACCACCCGGGCCAACCAGGAGCAGGACTGGCTCAAGACGAACCTGGCCCGGATCTCCAGCCTGATGCAGGGCCACCGCGACCTGCCCGTGGTCGCCGAGCTGATCATGGACGAGCTCGTCCCCCTGGTGTCGGCCCAGTACGGCGCCTTCTACCTCGCCGAGGACGGCGCCGGCCGCCCCGAACTGCGGCTCGTCGGCTCCTACGGCTATCCCGACGACGACACCCGGCCCACCCGCATCCCCTTCGGCCGCACCCTGGTCGGCCAGGCGGCGCGCAGCCGGCGCATCATCACCGTCGACGAACTGCCGGCCGACTACGTGACCATCTCCTCGGGCCTCGGCCATGTGGTGCCGACCGCGCTCGTGCTGCTGCCCATCGTGGTCGAGGGCCAGGTCCTCGGTGTCATCGAGCTGGCGTCGGTCACCGCCTTCACCCAGACGCACCAGGACTTCCTGGAGCAGCTGATGGAGACCATCGGCGTCAACGTCAACACCATCGTGGCCAACGCCAGGACCGACGAGCTGCTGGACGAGTCGCAGCGCCTGACCGCCGAACTCCAGGCGCGTTCCGCCGAGTTGCAGTCGCAGCAGGAGGAGCTGCAGCACTCCAACGCCGAACTGGAGGAGAAGGCATCGCTGTTGGTGGCGCAGAACCGCGACATCGAGGCGAAGAACCTGCAGATCGAGCAGGCCCGTCAGGAACTGGAGGCCCGCGCCCAGCAGTTGTCGCTGGCCTCGAAGTACAAGTCGGAGTTCCTCGCGAACATGAGCCACGAGCTGCGCACGCCGCTCAACAGCCTGCTCATCCTCGCGCAGCTGCTCGCCCAGAACCCCTCGCGCAACCTGTCCCCCAAGCAGGTCGAGTACGCGGGCATCATCCACTCGGCCGGCTCCGACCTGCTCCAGCTGATCAACGACATCCTGGACCTGTCGAAGGTCGAGGCCGGCAAGATGGACGTCACGCCGGAGCGGGTGCCGCTGCGGCAGCTCATCGAGTACGTCGAGGCCACCTTCCGGCCGATGACGACGCAGAAGAGCCTGGACTTCACCGTGACCACCGCGCCCGGCGCACCGGGCGACCTGCTCACCGACGACTCGCGGCTGCGCCAGGTCCTGCGCAACCTGCTGTCCAACGCGGTGAAGTTCACCGAGCAGGGCAGTGTGGAACTGCGGGTCGAACCGGCCGCCGACGACGAGGTGCCCCGGGGTGTCCTGCGGGGCGGCACGATCGTGGCCTTCCGGGTGCAGGACACCGGCATCGGCATTCCCGAGCAGCAACTGGAGACGATCTTCGGCGCCTTCCAGCAGGCGGACGGCACGACGAGCCGCAAGTACGGCGGCACCGGTCTCGGCCTGTCCATCACCCGGGAGATCGCCCATCTGCTCGGCGGCGCCGTCACGGTGGACAGCACTCCGGGCCAGGGCAGCACCTTCACGCTCTTCCTGCCGGTCGCCCGCCCCGACTTCGAGGACCTGCTGAACGCCGGCCGGTCCCTGGAGCGGGCGCCCGCCGCCCTGCCCGACGAGGGCAGGAGCACGCCGCAGCCCCTCATCGGCACCGTGCTGTCCTCCTCGGCGCAGCGTCCGCGCCGGCTGCTGGTCGTGGAGGAGCGTCCCCGCGGCCTGCTGACCCTCGTCGCCGAGAGCGTGGTCGCGGACGTGACACACGGCCGCGCCGACCAGGGCGCCGCGGCCTCGATCGACATCATCACCGCCGTCGGCGCCAACGAGGCCGCGGGCGCCCTGGCCGCCGAGCCCTGCCACTGCGTGGTCCTGGAACTGGGCATGCCGGACGGTGAGGCGTCCCGCTTCCTGCGGGCCCTGCAGGGCGACTCGGCGCTGGCGAGCGTCCCGGTGCTGGTGCACAGCGGGCACCGCGCCGACCTGGCCCTGGAGGAGTCCCTGAAGTCCGGCTCCGACGGCGGGTCGCTGGAGTTCCTCTCCAGCCTCGACGAACTGCGGGAGCGCATCGCGCTGCACCTGTCGGCCGAGGAGCCCGGAGACGTGCTGACCCTGGTCCGCGCGGAGGAACCGCACCAGCTGACGCAGCAGTCGCCGGACGCCGCGCCCGGGCAGACCGTGCTGGTCGTCGACGACGACGCGCGCAACCTGTTCGCGCTCAGCGGGATCCTGGAACTCCACGGGTTCCGGGTGCTGCACGCCGACAACGGCCGCAAGGGCATCGAGACGCTGATCAACCACCCGGACATCGCCCTGGTGCTGATGGACGTGATGATGCCGGAGATGGACGGATACACGGCCACGGCCGAGATCCGCAAGATGGCGCCGTACGCCGATCTGCCGATCATCGCCGTGACCGCGAAGGCCATGCCCGGGGACCGGGAGAAGTCCCTCGCCTCGGGTGCCAGCGACTACGTCACCAAGCCCGTCGACACCCAGGACCTGATCGCCTGCGTCCAGCGCTGGCTGCCCGCATGAGGACGCCGGTTCCCGCCCCGCTCACCGGGGCGGGCAGCTGTCCCCTCGTCCGCGCCCCAGGGACTTCCAGCCGAGGAGCCTTCGCACTGTGAGCAACTCCGAGCATCCGAGCGACACCGCCGACGGTGAGGCAGGCTCCCTGCCGGCCGGGTCCTCCCCCGGCGGCGAGCCGCACGCCGACCCCGCCGCCGCGGAGGAACCGTCGGACGGCGCCGGCGGGGCGGACGAGGAGCAGACGGCCCTCAACACGTCCGTGGGCCGGCTCGCGGCCACCGTGGAACGGCTGCGCCGCGAGGTGCGGGCGGCCCAGGCGGAGGCCGAGGGGCGGGCCCTGATCGAACTCGCCAAGGGCATCCTGGTCGAGCGGCTGCAGTGCGGGCCGGCGCAGGCGGCACGGCAGCTGGCCGAGCTGACCGAGCAGGCCAAGGTGACACCGCTGGAGTTCGCGGTCGAGGTCATCAACCAGGCCGCGCGGGACCGGATGTCCGAGGTGACCGACGCCTTCCTCGCGGCCGCGGAGGGCGAGGGCGATCCGGCGGACGAGTCCGCGGCCGTACGGCTGCGGGCGGCCGAGAGCGGCGCGCTGGCGGCCAACGACGCCCAGGCCGTGGCCGACTCCCTGCTGGAGCAGGCGCTGCGGCCGCTCGGCGCGGTGGCCGTGGCCGTCTGGTCGGCGGGCTCCGACGGCTCCCTCACCCTGGCGGGCAGCGCCGGCTTCTCGCCGGCCGAGGCGGAGCGCTGGCGGTACGTCCCGCCGGACGTGGCGACGGTGGCGCGCCGCTGCCTGACCGAGCGCACCGGGCAGTGGCACACCTCGCTGTCGGCGACCGGCCTGCCCAGCATCGGCCGGCAGCGGAACCCGGACGGCGGTCGCGCCGCCCTGCCGGCCGGTACGGGCGGACGCATACACGGTGTCCTGGAGATCGTCTGGGCGGGGCCGCTGGAGCCGCAGCCGCCGCAGGTGGTCCGGCAGGTGGAGGCGCTGGCCGAACTGTGCGCGCACACCCTGGAGACGCACACCCTGCCGGAGGAGTCCGCGCAGGAGCCCCGCATCATGCCGGACGCGGCGGAGCTCATGGACCTGGCGGACGGGCTGCACGACCCCGCCCTGGTGCTGGTGCCGCACGTCGACGACTTCGGCAACCTCGTCGACTTCCGCATCCAGCACGTCAACAACCGGTTCCTCGACCCGGCCGGCCGGCCCCGGGCCGTCGTCAACGGCGCGCTGCTGCTGGAGACCTACCCGATGGCCGCCGGGGAGAGCGAGCTGTTCCACCAGGTCGAGCGGGTGTACGCCACCGGTGAGCCGTTCCGGGCCCGGCGGATGAACCTGACCGCGCTGGTCGACCAGGTGGCGCTGTCGGCGGTCGCGGACATCAGCGTCAGCCGGCACGGTTCGAGCGTGCTGCTGCTGTGGCGCATCGAGGACGAGACGGCGCGGCTCGCCAGTCTGCTGCAGCACGCCCAGCGTCTGGGCCGGATCGGCGGTTTCGAGGAGAACCTGCTGACCAGCGAGATCACCTGGAACGGTCAGCTCTTCGACCTGTACGGCCGCTCGGAGTCCAGCACCCCGGTGCCGCTGGAGGAGCTGCCCGCGCACGCCCATCCGGACGACGCCGTCGCCATCCGCCGGTTCCTGCGCACCCTGCTGCACCACAGGCGGCCGGCCTCCGCGGCCTTCCGGCTCCAGCGGCCCGACGGGGTCACCCGGCACATCCGGGTCGTCGCCGAGCCCGTCCTGGACACCGACGACCGGCTGTTCGTGATCCGGGGCGCCTACCAGGACATCTCATCCCAGCACTGGACCGAGGTGGCCCTGGCCGCCACCCGGGACCAACTCGCGCACAGCGAGCAGCAGTCGGCCGAACGCGACCGGCTCACCCTCCAGTTGCAGCACGCCATCATGCCGCCGACGCAGACGCCGTTGCAGGTGCCCACCCTCCAGGTGGCCGTCCGCTACCGGCCGGCGGAGACCGAGCAGCTCGTGGGCGGCGACTGGTACGACGCCGTCGTCCTGCCGACGGGGAACGTGCTGCTGTGCGTCGGTGACGTGGCGGGCCACGGCATAGAGGCGGCGACCAGCATGGTGGTGCTCCGCAACGCGCTGCGTGGCCTGGCGGTGACCGGCGCCGGGCCGGGACAGCTCCTGTCGTGGCTGAACATCGTGGCCCACCATCTGACGGGCGCGGTCACCGCCACGGCGGCCTGCGGTCTGTACGACCCCGACCGGCGCACCCTGCGGTGGGCCCGGGCAGGTCATCTCCCGCCGGTCCTGGTGCGGGGCGCGGAGGCGGCGCCGCTGCCGCTGGTCAAGGGGATGCTGCTGGGGGCGCTGCCCGACGCGGTGTACGAGGAGGACGAGGTCCAACTGGCGCCCGAGGACACCCTGTTGATGTACACCGACGGTCTGATCGAGCGCCGGGACCGCTCCGTGGAGGAGTCGCTGACGCATCTGCTGGCCACCGCCCGCAGCGCGCCGAAGTCACTGGACCACCAGTTGGACCGGCTGCTCACCTACAGCAAGTCGGACACGGACGACGACACGTGCATCGTGGGCATCCGGGTCTCGTAGGTCTGGTCTGGGGCCCGACCTCACGGGCACGGCCTCCCGGGGCCGCTCCGGCGTCCGCACCGCGGGGCCGGACGTCCGCGGGTCAGCAGGCCCGCAGGTACTCCTCCGAGCCCACCTCCGGCCACAGGTCGCCGGCGAGCCGGAGCAGCCTGCGGGGCTGGGGTGCGAGGCCGGCGACCCGCAGCCGCCCGCCGTCGCGTTCCACCGACCGCTGCATGCCGCCGATGAGGTGCAGGACCGCGCTGTCCACGAAGACGACGGGTCCGAGGCCGAGAGTGAGGTCGCGGACGGTGGCCGGCAGTGCGTCGGCCGCGGACTCGATGTCCGGCCCGGTCTGGTCGTCGATGTCGGAGTGGACCCTCATCGTCGCCGCGGTGCCGTCCGGGCACAGCAGGACGTGAACACCCGTCGTGGTGACCCCCTTCCGGGGGGGGTGACGGCCCGATACCGGGCCGGTCGCGCTCCTCCCACCGTGTCACACGCGTACGCACGGGGCGAACATGCCGGAGGTGACCGGGCCGTGCATGCCGTGGAGATTCGGGGGTAGACGCGGGTGCGCGGTGAGAGACACCGGCCGGCACCCGGAAGTGAGGGGACGAGATGAGACCGCAGCCCGCGGCGCGCCGCGTGGACTCGGGGGCGGGGCCGCCCGCCCGCCTGTGGTGGGAACCGTCGGCAGACTGATCACGGACCACCGCCGGACCCGTCCGCACCGAAGTCACTCGCAGGGGTCTTCAGCCCCGGCCGTCAGCATTCGTGGAGGTACTCATGTCCCTTTCCCAGAACCCTCTGTCCGTCGAGGTCACCCTGCCCCGGGAGGACGTGGCCCAGGTCACGGTCACGGGCTACCTGGACGTCGACACGGCGACGGAGTTCCAGCACCACCTCGCCAACCAGCTCCACCACGGCCGACGGCACTTCCTGCTCGACCTGTCCGGTGTCCCCTTCATGGACTCGTCCGGCATGAACATCATCCTGCGGGTCTACCAGGAGGCGCGCGGCTTGCCGGGCAGCGTGCACATCATCGCGCCCGCGCCCGCCGTGCGCCGGATACTCGACCTCACCGGTGTCAGCATCACGGTTCCGGTGTCGGACAGCGTCGAGGACGCGCTCGCGCTGGTCGACCACATGCAGCAGACGCCCGAAGGGCAGGGAGTCTGACCGGGCGGCCCGGAGCCGGAGGACTTCGCGGCGGACGGCCCGCGCGGCGCTGGGCCCCGCCGCGGCCCGGCAGCCGCGTGGGGGGTCACGCGGTCCGGGCGTCGTAGGTGTCGTCGCCGTGGATCTGCGCGGCGGCCGTGGCACAGAAGGCCTCCAGGCCGCGCAGCAGGGCCGAGCGCTGCACGGCCGGCATCTGCTCAAGCACCGACTGGAGCGCGGACTCGCGCCGGGCGCGCAGCCCCGCCAGAAAGCTCTCGCCGCGCCGGCTCAGGTGCAACTGGAGCTCCCGGCGGCTGGTGGCCGCCCTGCGCTCCACGAAGCCCACGGCCTGAAGGCGGTCGCACAGGCGGCTCGTCGACGGCGGCGTGGAGCCCAGGGCGTCGGCGAGCGTGCGCAGGTTGATGCCCTCGTTGTGCTCCAGGATGAACAGGACGCGCAGCTGGGAGGGCGAGACCGGCGCCGTCGAGGCCCGGCCCCACACCACTTCCAGCAGCTCGGCCGCCTGTGACGTGACACGCGCCACCTCGGAAGGACGGGGGCGCGCGGAGGAGGACGTCACGGGGACACTCTCGCAGGCTTACCGAAAGAAGTCAGGTCACGGGGACGGTGGCACGGCGTCCGCGTCACCGCGTCGCACGGATCGGATGGGACGAAGATCATGAAGAGACTCATCGCCGCGGAGCGCGCTCTGCGTTCCGCGGCCCCGGACCAGCTGCCCGCGGCGGTCCGGGAAGTGTTGTGCGGTCAGTACGCGGCCGAGGCCGCGGACATACGCCTGGCCGACTACGCGCTCACCGTGCTGCAGCCCGTGGGCGGCGCCGCGGACGCGCCCACGCAGCCGCTGCCCGTGCACGGGAGTGCGGCCGGCCGGGCGTTCGGCGCGCAGGAGCCGTTCGTCGAGGAGCTCGACGGCGACCGGGTCCGCGTCCATCTGCCGGTCACCGCGCGCGGTGACCGTCTCGGTGTGCTCTCCGTGACGTTCGCCTCCGCCGCTTCGGCCGCGGCGGAGCTCGCGGAACTGGCCGAGGTGGCCCAGGCGCTGGGCCACGAGGTGGTGGTCGCCGAGCGCGACACCGACCTGTACCAGCGGGCCCGGCGCACCGACCGGCTCACGCTGGCGGCCGAGATGCAGTGGCAGTTGCTCCGGCCCCGCTCGTCCGCCCGGCCCGAGTACGCCGTGGGCGCCCAGCTGGAGCCGGCCTACGCGATCTTCGGCGACACCTTCGACTGGTCCGCCTCCGCCGACCGCCTGACGCTGTACCTGGCCAACGGCATGGGTGAGGACGTCGAGGCCTCGCTGCTGACCAACCTCGGTGTCAGCGCCCTGCGCAACGCGCGCCGGGCCGACATCCCCCTCGCCGACCAGGCGGCGCTCGCCGACCAGGCGATCCACGCCCGCTACGGCGGCGAGGCGTATCTCTCCGCTCTGCTGGTCGACGTCGAACTGCCCACCGGACGCATGCAGGTGGTCGACGCGGGCTCCCCGAAGATGCTGCGCCTGCGCGACCGTACGGTGGCGAGTGTCGACTTCGACGCGCAGCTGCCGCTGGGCATGTTCGAGGAGACCGACTACGTCGCCCAGGACTTCTCCCTGGAGCCGGGCGACCGGCTGGCCTTCGTCAGTGACGGCGTCTGCGCGGCCACCCCGGAGGGCGGCGAGCAGCCCTGCGAGCGCGGCTGGCCCGGGCGGTCACCTCGACCGGCCTGCTGCCCGCGGCCGAGGCCCCGGCAGCCGTCCTGCGTGAACTGGGCGCCGCCCCCGGCGGGCTGGAGCCCGACGACGACGCGCTCGTGGTGTGTCTCGACTGGTTCGGGGAACAGAACGCGACGCTGTCCGGCGTCCCGTAGACGGGGTCCGGCACGACCTGGCCAGGGCACGAACGGCGATTCCGGAATCGCCCGCCCCCGGCGGTCCCGCCGACCGGCCTCCCACCCGACTGTGTCAATTCCCACGGATGGTGTCGTACGAGGTCGGGCCATGGATAGAGTTGTCATCCGGCAAGAGTTCCATCGCCGTCTCGTTGCTATGGCGGGCTCGGTGCCAGCAACGCGACCGAGGAGTCAAGCAGGTGCCGGAGCACGAAGTGACAGACCAGCAAGGGGCGCCGACCCGGGAGGTCGGCGCGTTCCTGCGCCGCCGCCGGGAGCAGATCGCCCAGCGGTGGGCCGACGAGCCGCTGTTCCGCTCGGTGTTCACCGTCTCGCGCGACGAGGCCGTGGACGCAGGCAGGGTCGTCGTCGACGCGCTGGCCCAGGTCGCCGACGAGGGCCGGGTGCAGGACCCCGACGCCGGCGGATTCACCGTCGTCCGCGAGCAGTTGGGGCGGATGGGCGCGGCCCGCTCCCGGGCGGGCTTCACCACCGCCCAGGTCTCCAACGACGTGGACGCCCTGCGGCCCCCGGCACTGGACCTGCTCGTCGCCGACCTGCCGGACGCCTCGGCCGACCAGGTGAGGGAATGCGTGACGGCTCTGACCGTGCTGCTCGGCACGCTGCGGCTGGTCGTCCTGGACACCGCGCTGAGCGAGGGTCACGCGCTCATCGAGCGGCAGCAGATCCAGCTGCTGGAGGTGGCGACCCCGGTCATCAAGCTCTGGGACGGCATCGTGGCCGTCCCGCTGATCGGCACACTGGACAGCGCGCGCAGCCAGGTCGTGATGGAGACGCTCCTCGAAGCCGTCGTCGACCAGCACGCCCGCTTCGCCATCCTCGACATCACCGGCGTGCCGGCGGTCGACTCGCTGGTGGCCCAGCACCTGATGAAGACGGTGGCGGCCGCCCGCCTGATGGGCGCGGAGTGCGTCGTCTCCGGCATCCGCCCGGCGATCGCGCAGACCATCGTCCACCTCGGCCTGGATCTGGGCACGGTGGTGACCCGGGCGAGCCTGGCGGACGCCCTGGCCTACGCGCTGCACCAGCTGGGCGCGAACATCGTCAGCGCGGCGCCCGGCAGTGCGGAACCCAGATGAACGACCACCTCTCGCTCCCCGCAGCGGGACCGGTGCCGGTACTCAGGCTCGGTGACATCCTCCTGGTCACCCTCCAGGGGGACCTGTACGACAACACGGCACAGCGGTTGCAGCAGGACCTGAGCGAGACCATCGCGGGCAGCCGGGTCAGGGGCGTGGTCATCGACATCTCGGGCATCGAGATCGTCGACTCCTTCCTCGGGCGGGTACTCGCCGAGATCGCCGCGCAGTCCTCGCTGCTGGCCGCGCGGACCGTGGTGGCCGGCATGCGGCCGGCGGTCGCCATCACCCTGGTGGAGCTGGGCCTGACGCTGCCCGGCCTGCGCACCGCGCTCAGCGCCGAGGCGGCCATGGAGCTCCTCACCCGGCCCGCGCCGTCGTCCCGCTCCGGCGGCCACCGCCAGGAGAGCCCGTGATACGCACGTCCGCGGGCGTCGAGGCCCGTCTGCCGATCCGTTCCGACACGGATCTGGTCTGGGTGCGCCAGCACGTGCGGCAGGCCGCGGCCCTGCTCGGCTTCGGCCTGGTGGAGCAGACGAAGCTGGTCACCGCGGCCAGTGAACTGGCCCGCAACACCCTGGTGCACGGCGGCGGCGGTCTGATGGAGGCGACCCGGGTGGACACCGCGCGGGCCCAGGGTCTGCGTCTGGCCTTCACCGACGAGGGGCCTGGCATCGCCGACCTGGACCGCGCCCTCAGCGACGGCTACACCTCGGGTGGCGGCCTCGGCCTCGGGCTGGGCGGAGCACGCCGTCTGGTGCACGAGTTCACGATCGACAGCACCCCCGGATCGGGTACGACGGTCACGGTGACCTCCTGGACGGCCGCGCCGCCGGCCCCCCGGGGGGAGCGCTGATGCCCCGCGTGTGGGACGTCCCCGTGCACGACTCGACCCGGGTGCGCGACGCCAGGGTGGCCGCGGAGGCCGCCGCCGGCCTCGCCGGGCTCGGCGGGGCGCGGGTCACGGCGGCCGGCCTGGTGGCGACCGAGCTGGCCACCAACCTGCTCAAACACGCCGGCGGCGGCCATCTGCTGGTCGAGGTCGTGACCCCGCCGGTGCCGGCTGACGGCCGGGACGCGGGCGGTTGCGTGCAGATCGCCGCGGTCGACCACGGCCGGGGCATGGCCGACGTGGCCGCCGCGGCGCGCGACGGTTTCTCCACGGCGTGCTCGCTCGGCGCGGGCCTGGGCACCTGCCGGCGGGTCGCCGACGACTTCGAGCTGCACAGCGCCCCCGGCCGCGGGACGGTGGCCCTGGCCCGGATCGGCGAGACGGGCCGGCGTGGTGTGCGTCCCCCGGCCGCCGCGGTACGGGCCGGCGGGATCAACATCCCGTTCGCCGGGGCCGAGTACTCGGGTGACGCGTGGGTCTGCGTGCGGTCGGACGACCGGGTCACGCTGATGCTCGCCGACGGGCTGGGGCACGGACCCGAGGCGGCCCGCGCGTCGACGGCCGCGGTGGAGGCGCTGCGCCGCTCGGCCCACCTCCCGCCCGGCGAAGCCCTGCGGGAACTGGACCGGGCGCTGCACGGCACCCGGGGTGCCGCGGTCGCGCTGGCCCAGGTCGAGCCGCGTGCGGGGGTGCTGCGGTTCGCCGGCGTCGGCAACATCGGGGCCCGGCTGCGCGAGGACGGCACCTGGCGCTCCCTGCTGTCGCGGCCCGGGATAGTCGGCGTGCACCGCCCCACGACCCTGCGCGAGGAACAGGGCCGGTGGGCCGGGGACCGGCTGCTGATCCTGCACAGCGACGGCCTCCCCAGCCGCTGGGCCCCGCCGTCCGACCGCTCTCTGCTGTCCGCCGACCCGGCCGTCATCGCCGCCGTGACGGTCCGCGACACCAGCAGTCCGGCCGGGCCGGTGCGCGACGACACCGCCGTGGCCGTCCTGGCCCCGACCCCGCCGGACCGCCCATGACCCGCACCTGGCCGATAAGCACCGTCACCGAGGCGGCCCGGGCGCGCATCGCCACCGCCCGCCTGGCCGCCGCCTGCGGCGTGCCGGCCCGGGAACGCGCCCGCCTGGCCACCGCGCTCAGCGCGCACCTGCGGCAGTGCCTCACCAAGGGCGGCACCTGGCTGCTCACCCTGGAGACCACCGCCGCGCCAGACGGGGAGGCGCTGCTGACCGCCGAGGTGAGCCCGCCGGCCGGCACCGGCGCCGTACCCCCGTGGCGGACCAGCGTCGGCTGCCCCGAGGCGCCGGACACCGCGCCCGGCGACACGGTGGCGGCGGACCCGGACTTCCTGGCGGAGGCCCTGCTCGGCGCCGACGAGGACACCGCCCTGGTGCTGGCGGAACTGGCCGTGCAGGAGGAGCTGGTCGCCTTCCACCGCGAGGAGCTGCACCAGACGAACCAGGGTGTGCTGGCCCTGCACGCCGAACTCGACGCGGCCGGACGGGCACAGCGGGAGGCGTTCGCCGCCGAGCACGCGGCCCGCAAGGAGGCGGAGAGCGCCCGAAGACGGCTGACGTTCCTGGCGGACGCGAGCGCCGCGCTGACCAGCTCCCTCAACCACGGCGAGATCGTGCGCCTGCTCCCTGAGCTGCTGGTGCCCGAGTACGCCGGCAGCGTCGACGTATGGCTGTTCGACGGGGACGACAAGCGCCACCCGTCCCCCCGTCCGGCGGCCGCCGTGCGGGCCGCCCGCACCGGGCGTCCGCAGTACGCGGCCGACCACCCCGGCGGCCTGCCCGGCGTGGACGACCACCCGCCGTCGGCTCCGGACCCCGGCCGGCCCCTGCTGTGCGTGCCGCTGCCGACCCACCGGACCCCCCTGGGCGTGCTGACGCTGACACCGCCCGGTGGCAGCTGGGACCCGGACGACGCCGTCATGCTGATCGAGCTCACCCGGCGGGCCAGCATCGCCATCGACAACGCACGGCGTTTCGAGCACAGCCGCGACATCGCCGAGACGCTGCAACGCGCCCTCCTCACGGACCTGCCCACCACGCCGGGCCTGCATCTGGCCGCCCGCTATATGCCGGCGACCCACGGGCTGAACATCGGCGGGGACTGGTACGACGCCTTCCGCCAGCCCGACGGCAGCCTGATCACCGTCATCGGCGACGTCACCGGGCACGGGCTGCACGCGGCCGTGATGATGAGCCAGCTGCGCACCGCGCTGCGCGCGTACGCGGTCGACGGCGGCAGCCCCGGCCAGCTGCTCACCCGGCTGCACGTCTTCCTGCACCATCTGCAGCCCGATCTGTACGCCACCGCCGTCATCGCCCGCTTCCACCCCGAGGACCCGACGCTGACCTGGGCGGCGGCCGGTCATCCCCCGCCGGTGCTGCGCACCCCGGACGGTCGGGTACGCACGCTGGACGCCAAGCCCGGCGCGATGCTCGGCATCCCGCTGCGCCAGGAGATCGCCGACCACACCGTGCGTCTGTCGCCGGGCTCGACGCTGGCGCTGTACACGGACGGGCTGGTCGAGCGGCGCGCCCAGGGCATAGACCCGGGCATCCGGCGGCTGGCGGGGGCGCTCGGCTCGTTCCGGTCGGCGGAACTGGACGAGGACCTCGACGGTTCCGCCGACCGGCTCCTGCACCCGCTGCTGAGCGACTCCGAACGCGACGACGACGTGTGCCTGCTGCTGTGCCACATCCACTCCGGGGCGACGAAGCCCGCGCCCGCGCCGGCCGCGGCCGCCTCCTTCTGACCCGGCGCGCGCACCGGGCCCCGTTCAGCCCGGGAGGTGGGCGACGACCCCGAACATCGTCACCGACATGTGCAGCGCCCCCCGTTCGGCCGCCGCGGCCAGATCGTCGTAGGCGCGGTCCCGCTGTGCCTCGGTGAGCAGTCCGCGGCGCACGGCGGACTCCCCCAGCATGCGCACCAGGGGCCAGGCCACCGAACGGTGGTCCTGCAGCAGGGCCTGCGCGCCGCGGTCGTCGACCTCCAGCCCGGCCGCGCTCAGCTGGCCCACGAGCCGCCGCCCCGCGTGGGGGTTGGCCGCCCCGGTGAGTGTCCCGGAGAACAGCGCGGCCACGACCTCCGGCTCGCCCGGGTACAGGATCGCGGTGACCCAGTCGGTGTCGAGGAGCGCGATCCGGCCGCCGGGGCGCAGGACCCGCCGCATCTCCCCCACCGCCCGGTCCGGCTCCGACAGGTGCTGCAAGACCCGTTCGCACCACACCACGTCCACCGACGCGTCCGCGGCCGGCAGCGCGAGGGCGTCGCCGTCGGTGAAGCGGGCCGCGCTGCCGGCCCGGGCGGCGCGTTCCTCGGCGACGGCGCGCAGCCCCGGGTTGGGCTCGACGCCGAGCGCCGTGCCCCGCGGGCCGGCCGCGTCCGCCAGCGCCCTGGTCTCCGAGCCGGTCCCGCAGCCGATGTCGAGCGTCCGGTCACCCGGGCGGACGGCCAGCGCCTCGTGCGCCCAGGCGCGCAGCCGCCGTACGCCCACGTTGGCTTCCTGGGCGTCCAGGGCGGCCACCAACTGCGGTACCCGGTCGGCGGCGATGTTCTGCGTACGGAATCCCGAAGCGGGCTCTGTCTCCCCCATGGCGAGCACTCTAGAGCCCCGCCGGCCGGGCGCAATCGGAGTCGCCCCGGTGCGTTTCGCGCGCCGGGCGGGCATGGTGGTGGTCGACGGGTTCGTCTGCCTGCCGCACGCCACCGGCGGGACGGCCGGCGGAGCGGTGGGATCGATGAGGTGCGAAGCAGCGATCCACGGGCAGGCGCATGTCGTCCGAGGCAGACCGCCTGGAGCCGCAGAAAGGGATGGACACCGTGACACGACCCAGGATCCTGGTGGTTGGCGCTGGCTTCGCCGGAGTGGACTGCGTTCGACGTCTGGAACGCAAGCTCTCCCCCGACGAGGCCGACGTCACGCTGGTGACGCCGTTCGCCTACCAGCTCTACCTTCCGCTGCTGCCCCAGGTGGCCTCCGGCGTGCTGACGCCGCAGTCCATCGCCGTCTCGCTGCGCCGCAGCCGGAAGTACCGCACCCGCATCATTCCCGGCGGCGCCATCGGCGTGGACCTGAAGGCGAAGGTCTGCGTCATCCGCACCATCACCGACGAGATCGTCAACGAGCCCTACGACTACATCGTGCTGGCCCCCGGCAGCATCACCCGCACCTTCGACATCCCCGGGCTCACCGACCACGCGTTCGGCATGAAGACGCTCGCCGAGGCCGCCTACATCCGCGACCACGTCATCTCGCAGCTCGACCTCGCCGACGCCAGCCAGAACGAGGCGGAGCGGGCCGCGCGCCTGCAGTTCGTGGTGGTCGGCGGCGGCTACGCGGGCACCGAGACGGCCGCGTGCCTCCAGCGCCTCACGCACGCCGCGGTGAAGCGCTACCCCCGCCTCGACCCGCGCCTGATCAAGTGGCACCTCATCGACGTCGCCCCGAAGCTCATGCCCGAACTGGGCGACAAGCTCGGCCGCAGCGCGCAGGAGGTGCTGCGCAAGCGCGGCATCGAGATCTCGCTCGGCGTCTCCATCGCGAAGGCCGGCCCCGAGGAGGTCACCTTCACCGACGGGCGGGTGGTGCCGACGCACACCCTGATCTGGACCGCCGGCGTCGTCGCGAGCCCGCTCATCGCGACGCTCGGCGCCGAGACCGTGAAGGGACGCCTCGCGGTCTCCGCCGAGATGAACCTGCCCGGCCACGACGGCGTGTTCGCGCTCGGTGACGCGGCCGCGGTGCCCGACGAGGCCAAGGACCAGGAGGGCGCGATCTGCCCGCCCACCGCGCAGCACGCCATGCGCCAGGGCCGGCACGTCGCGGACAACGTCATCGCGGCGCTGCGCGGCCGCCCGCTGGCGCCGTACGTCCACAAGGACCTGGGCCTGGTCGTCGACCTCGGCGGCAAGGACGCCGTGTCGAAGCCGCTCGGCATCGAACTGCGCGGTCTGCCCGCCCAGGCCGTGGCCCGCGGCTACCACTGGTCGGCGCTGCGCACCAACGTCGCCAAGACCCGGGTCCTGACGAACTGGATGCTCAACGCGGTCGCCGGGGACGATTTCGTCCGCACCGGTTTCCAGGCCCGCAAACCCGCCAAACTCCGGGACTTCGAGTACACCGACTCGTATCTGACGCCGGACCAGGTGCGGGCCCACGTCGAGGAGAGCCGCGCGCCGCAGCCCTGAGACCTCCGGCCGGCACGAGGGCGGGTGATCACGCCGGACCGTACCGTGCCATGCTGGACAGGGATCATGACGTGAAGCGGGAGTGAGTACGGCGGCGTGAAGGAAGCGGGACGATCGGTCCGGGCACGGATGCGCGACGCCCTCGCGGCGTCCGATCCGGGATTCCTGCGGCTGACCGCGGGTCTGCGGACCGTGACGGCCATCGCCCTCACGCTGGCCGTGCTCTCCCTGCTGCGGGCCGATGTCTCCCACCTCGTGGCGGGGGCCATCGCGGCGATGGTCGCGACCTTCGCCATCCGGGAGAAGCAGCGCGCCCGGCAGGCCGTGACCCTGGCGCTCGGTCTGCCGGTGGCGTTCGCCTCGGTGACGCTGGCCGCACTGCTCAACTCCCGTGTCCTGGCCGGAGACCTGTTCTTCGTCGCCCTCATCTTCTGCGCGGTGTACGCCCGCAGGTTCGGCGAACGGGGCACGGCCCTCGGCCTGATCGGCTTTCAGATCTACTTCATGGCGCTGTTCGTGGGCGCCGGAGTGCCGGGACTGCCCCGGCTGTACGGCGCGATCGGCGTCGCCTTCCTGAGCAGCGCGCTCACCCGTTTCGTGCTCGTCCGGGAGACACCCACGGGCATCCTGGACCGGCTGCGCGAGGCGTTCCGCGCCCGGCTGGCCCAACTGGTGTCCGCGCAGCTCGACCTCCTCGACGCCGGCCCGGACGACGTGGACGACGCCCTCAAGGACGTCCGCAAAGGCACCGCCCGGCTGCACGAGACGGCCATGCTGATCCAGGGCCGGCTGGAGGAGGGGACCGCCGACGAGGCCACGGCACGGCTCGTGCAGCGGCGCATCGCGGACGCGGAGATCGCCGCCGAACGCCTGGGCCTGCTGCTGCTGAGCGCGCGCAGCGCCCGGGGCGCCGACACCCTGACCCTGCACCTGCCGGGCGCGCCCGCCCCCTCGGGGAACCGGCTGCCGGTGCGGGACGAGGCGACGGAGACGCTGCGCCGGGATCTGGCGGCGCTTCGCCTGCTGGTGCTGCGGCCGGTGGGCCGGGACGCGGGGACCGCGCTGTCCCATGTGCGCAACCGGCTCCTGGGCTACCGCGACGCCGAGAACCTGCCGTCCGCCCCGGGCGCCGTCCAGGACGTCTTCCGCGGGATCGGCGAGCTGGCCCGCGCGGTCATGGGGCTGCGCATCGCGCTGGACGGGCCGCAGGACGAGTCGGACGACACCCCGGCGACCGCCCGCTCACGCGAGGAGCTCGACGCCGAGGACGCGGCCATCGACGCCGGTGAGGAGAGCGCGCCGGACGCGGAGGAGGCGGGTCTGGACCGGCCGACCACGCGCGCCGCCGTACAGGTCGCGGTCGGCTCGGCGCTGGCCATGGTCGGCGGTGAGTTCCTCTCCAGCCAGCGCTGGTACTGGGCGGTGCTGACCTGCTGGATCGTGTTCATCAACACGGCTTCGACGGGCGAGATCCTGGTCAAGGGCTACCGCCGGCTGCTGGGCACCGTGTTCGGGGTGGTGGCCGGCATCGTGCTGGCGGGGCTGGTGGGACAGCACACGTGGACGGCGTTCGCGCTGGTGCTGCTGCTCGTCTTCGCGATGTTCTACTCGGCGCCGCTGTCGTACACGCTGATGTCGTTCTTCGTCACGGCGGCCCTCGGGCTGCTCTACACCCTGCTGCACACCTACAGCCTGTCCGTGCTCGTGCTGCGCGTGGAGGAGACGGCGCTGGGCGCGGCCTGCGGGATCGTGGCGGCCGCGTTCGTGCTGCCGGTGCACACCCATCGCCGTACCAACGATCTCCTCGTGACCGTCCTCGACCGGCTCGCCGACGTCACCGAGGGGGCCGTGGACCAGCTCAGCGGTGGTCCCGCGGTCGATCTGCTCGAGAAGGCGCGGGACCTCGACCAGGCGCTGGCCGATCTGCGGGCCGCCACCCAGCCACTCACGCATCCGGTCACTCCGCTGCGGGCCCGGCGCACCACCGCCCGCTATGTGGTGGCTCTGCTGGAGACCTGCGCGTACCACGCGCGGGCACTGGCCGCGACGGCCGAGCTGCTGCCGAGCAAGCCCTCGATCGCGGCGGACCCGCGGCTGCGGCCGGCCGGTCAGCGCATTCTGCACAACATCAGGGCGATCGCGGCGCGGGTGGCCGACGACGAGGCGGGCGCCCGGATCGAGACCGGGCCGAACATCGCCTCGCTGCTGGAGCCGGACGGCCGGGGCTCGACCGGGCACGGGCGGATCACGCACCGGGTGCTGCGCCATCTGCAGCGCCTCGACGAGTCGGCGGCCGGTCTGGCCCGGCCGCTGGACGTGCCGGTGGCGCCGCCGCCGCGGGGATGAGCGGGCAGCGCCCCGCTCAGAGGTCGGTGGGCAGGTCGCTCGCCTCGGCGATGCCCCGCAGTTCCTCGTTCGTGCGGTGGCGTTCGCGGATGTAGTCGGCGATCTCGCCGAGACGTTCCGGATCGGAGGCCGTCGCCGCATCGGTGACCACCCTGATCGGGCCGGTCTCGTCGATGTCGAGCTCGATCACCTCGTTGTCCAGCCGCCCCGTCACCGCGGTGGCGATGACGAGGGCGGCCTCGTCGCGGACCTCCTGCGGCAGCCCGTCGGCGTCCTCGTCCCCGAGGGCGAAGTCCAGCGCGGGAAGCTGGTGCTCGTCGATCGCCCGCAGGACGGGTTCGACGACCGTGAGCAGCAGCCGGTAGTCGTCGGTGTCCATGCGCAGGCGCAGAAGGTCGAGATACAGGTCCACGGGCCGGCCGTCGGACGGAAGCTCGAAATCGTTCATCCGCTTCGGGTTCCCCGCCTGCGGCCGGTTCAGACCCGGCGCCAGCGTGCCATGGCGAACGAGAACAGACCGAACAGCACCAGACCGGCCGCGACGCACACCAGCAGCCACGGCCCCAGCGGGGTGTCGGCGAAGGACCTGAGTGTGTCGTCCATGCCCTTGGCCTTGTCGGGTTCGTAGTCGATCGCGGCGCGCACGGCGAAGACGCCGGCCGCCGCGAACACCGCTCCGCGGGCCACGCCGCCGCCTACACCGGTCACGTCGACCAGCCGTCGCGTCCGCGAGCTCATCGCTGCGAGCTTGAGCTTCTCCTGGTACTTGCGGCGCACCGCCTGGACGCCGATCCAGATGCCGGCCACGACGACCCCGACGCCCGCGGCGCCCACCAGCCACTGCCCGGCGGGCATCTCCATGGCCCTGGCGGTGACGTCCCGGGACTGCTCGTCGCTCGAACCGCCGCCGCCCTTGCTGGGGCTGGCCGCGAAGGACAGCACCGAGTAGGCGACGAAGGCGTAGAAGACGAACCGGAGCCCCGCCAGCAGCCGCTTCTGCGGCTTGCGGCCCTCGGGTCCGTCGGCGCCGAAGAAGACCTGCGACAGGCGCCACAGGGCCATACCGGCGAGTCCGATGCCCAGGGCCCACAGCAGGACCGCCCCGAAGGGCTTGTCCGCTATCTCGGCGAGGGCGCCGCTGCGGTCCGCCTCGCGCTTTCCCTCCCCGAAGGCGATCTGCAGGGCGAGCACTCCGACCAACAGGTAGATCACGCCGCGCGCGGTGAATCCCGCCCGTGCCGCGCCCTCCGTGACCGAACCGTTCGCGGCTCTCTGAGCCTTACCCCGGCCGTTCCGCGCCATGGTTTGCGTGTTCATGTCTGCCTCCCGGAGAGCTGATGCCCCGGGTTCGGGGACGCACACGCGGCGCTTCGGGGGCTCGCTCCCGTCGCGCGGGGGCGTGGGCCGGCGCAGGGCAGCGGTGTGCCCGCGGGCGGGCGATCGATTCTGCGTGATCGCTCTCCCGCGGGCACACCGCTGCTCATCCGCTCACGACCGCCCCGGCTCGGGGGCGGTCGGCCGCTCAGTCGGCCAGCGGCGCGGTCTCCTGGGCAGGCGCGGTGGCCGCCTCGATCAGATCGCGGGCGGCTTCCAGGGCCTGGGTCACCTCGCGCGTACCGGTCGACACGCAGAGCGTGTAGGCCAGGTCCTTCGCACGGGTGCTCGGCGCTCTCGCTCCGCGCGCGGCCTCCTGGGCCCGCAGCGTCTCGTACTCGTCGACCAGCCGGCGCAGGAAGCCGGGGTGCGGGATCAGCGTCGGGCCCGCTCCTCTGCCCTTCACGCGACCGTCCGTCCGCCGTCGCGGCGGCCGCCGCGCTGTCCCAGCACCTCGTCCCGGACCCGGGCGCAGCTGCGGGTGATGAGCCGCGAGACGTGCATCTGCGAGATGCCCAGCCGGTCCGCGATGCGGCTCTGGGTCATGTCCTCGAAGAAACGCATGTAGAGGATGGCCCGCTCACGCTCGGGCAGCCGGCGCAGCCCCTCCTTGGCGGCCTCGCGGTCGACCACGGTGTCGAAGGAGGTGTCGGAGGCGCCGAGGGTGTCGGCGAGGCTGTAGCCGTCGTCGTCGGCCGACAGCTCGGCGTCCAGCGACAGCGTGCTGAAGCTCTCCAGTGCCTCCATGCCCGCGGCGACCTCTTCCTCGGTGAGGCCGGTGTGCGCGGCGATGTCGGCGTTGGACGGCTCGGGCGTGCCGGGTGTCTGGGTCAGTTCGCGGCGGGCGATCCGGACCTTGTTGCGCAGTTCCTGCACACGGCGGGGCACCCTGAGGGCCCACATCCGGTCGCGGAAGTGCCGCTTGACCTCGCCGGTGATGGTGGGGACGGCATAGCTTTCGAAGGCGCCCCGCTCCGGTTCGAACCGGTCGATCGCCTTCACCAGGCCGAGGGCCGCGACCTGCTTGAGATCTTCGATGGACTCACCGCGGTCGCGGAAACGGCCGGCGATCCGGTGGGCCATGGGCAGCCAGGCGGTGACGAGTTCGTCGCGGAGTACGTCACGCTCCGGCCCGTCCTCGAGTGCGGCCAGACGGGTGAAGAGGGTCATGGTGTCGGGGGCGTCGTCGTGCCGGCGCCGTGGGGGGGAAGCCTGCTCGGCGGGTGCGCCGGGATGGCTTGTCGACAAATCGATGAGCATGCGGATTCGCTCCTGAACGGTGGTTTCAGGGACTGGCCGCGGGAAGATCGCTGCCCGGATCGCCTGGAGGTCCTCCGGGGCAGTGACACTGCTCCCGCTGGGGCGCCTCCGGTCCGAAGCACGAATGTGCGTCTGCCCCTGACCCGCAGGGGCAAACTCCACTTCGCCACGAAATATGTTCCGACGCATATGGACGGCACGTCATCCGCGGGGAGTGGCGCCCGGACGGCGTCAGGACAGAGGCAGCAAGGCGGTGATCCGCTTGCCGCCGGTGGGCAGGTCCGTGACCCGGACGTCACGGGCCAGCCGGCACACGATGGGCCAGCCGCGCCCGCCGGCCCGCCGGCGCCCCTGCGGGTCGAGCGGGGCGACCGCCACCGGCGGCCGGTCACTGCCGTCGCTCACGCAGACGCGCAGGCCGGGGCCCACCACGTCGACGTGGAAGTCCGTGACCCCGCCGCCGTGCAGGATCGCGTTGGTGGTCAGTTCCGAGGTGACGAGCAGGGCGTCCGAGAGGGCGTCGGGGTCGCAGGGGGTGCGGGTGGCGCGGCAGCGCTCGGCGGCGGCCTGTTCCACGGCCTTGCGCGCGTCGGCGGGTTTGCAGGGCCCCGGCCACCCGCACCGGGCCACGGCCGAGGAGTCACTCGTGAGTTCGGTCCTGTGCTGCTCGCACATTCCTTCAGCTCCCTGATCTGTGGTGGGGGGAAGCGACCCGGCGGGCACGGCGTCCGGGGGGCGGGCGGGTGTGGACTCGGCGGCCGGATCACCTCGGCGGGTGTCCCGTGCCGGCGGACCGAGCGGACCCTCCCTGTCCGGCTCACCTGTCCGGGCACCTTGAAACGTTTCCTCACCCGGGCGGGCGCGAGCCATCCGGACGGGATATGCGGGTAGGCGGGATCCCATGAGCGAAGTGGTGGACTCGGGCGAACTGTTGCGGCGCATCCAGCGGGCCAGGGCCTGCGCGCGGGAGGAGGAACGGGAGTGGCTGGCGCGGAGCGAATCGCTGCGGCAGGGCGATCCGGCGGAGGCCCGTGACGCGGCGGTGCGAAGCCTGGCCTACGAGGCCGTGGTGCGCGTGCTGGACGAGGTCCTGACCCCGGGCAGGCATGAGCCGGAAAGCTAGGGCCCTTCGTTCGGATCCGGTCGGCGGGAAGGGCCTGAACCGCGCCATCCCGTCGACCCGGATCCGGGCGGCGACGTCGGGCCCGGAGTCAAGAGCGGCGCGCCCGGAGTGAAACAGGTCACGTGACCGGCTTTTCGGTACGCACGAGGCCCGTAGATGGTTTACGGTTCATTCATACGTGGCACGGGGTCGACCGTACCGTCCTCCGTTCGCCACCGCATACGGCCCTGGCTGGTCTCCCCCGTCCAGCCAGGGCTTTTTCATGCCCTCGCACGGTCCTCGCGCCGCAGTCGTGTCCGCCGAGGTGCCCAGGACGTCGCCAGCCGCTGAAATGGGCGTAGGGAAAGCACCGGAACCCGTCCCGGCGAGGAGCCCCGCGTCATGACCAAAGCGACGAAACTGCTGACCGTCCTTCCCCCGCCGCAGCGGGAGCGTCTGATGGCCCTCGGGCGGGAGGTCGCCTTCCCGGAGGACGCCCGCATCTTCGAGGCCGGAGGCACGGCCGACCGCTTCTGGGTGATCCGCTCGGGCGCGGTCTCCCTCGACCAGCAGGTCACGGCGGTGCAGCGGGTCACGGTCGCGGGCCTGGGCGCGGGCGACCTGCTCGGCTGGTCCTGGCTGTTCCCGCCGTACCGGTGGGACTTCGGCGCGGAGGCGTTCAGCCCGGTGCGCGCCTACGAGTTCGACGCGGCGGCCGTGCGCGCGCTGTGCCAGGAGGACCCGCAGCTCGGGATGCTGCTGATGCAGAGCGTCGCCGAGATCCTCGCCCACCGGCTGGAGACGACCCGGGGCAAGCTCATGGAGCACTACGCGCTGCACCGGCGCGGCGGCCGGTAGGAGACCCGGCAGGACGCGGGCGGGCGGCCGGCGGCACGTCAGACGCGGTAGCGGCGCAGCGCCGGGACCGTGAGGGCCAGGGCCAGCATGACCACGACGACCAGCAGTCCGCCGCCGGCGACCGCCGGGCGGGCCCCGAACGCCGAACCGGCGGTCCCGTGCAGCACGTCGGCCAGGCGCGGCCCGCCCGCCACCACGACCGTGAAGACGCCCTGCATCCGCCCGCGCATCTCGTCGGTGGCCGCGGACAGCAGGATCGCCCCGCGGAAGACCATGGACACCATGTCGGCGACCCCGGCCACGGCGAGGAAGACCACCGCGAGCCACAGGTTGCCGGTCAGCCCCGAGCAGGTGATGGCCAGACCCCAGGCGACGACCGCGCCGATGACCATCCAGCCGTGCCGCCGGGCCCGGGAGAAGGTCCCGGAGAGCAGCCCGCCGGCCACCGCGCCGATGGGGATCGCCGCGAACAGCAGACCGAGCGCGAGCCCCTCGCCGTAGGGGGCGAACGTCTGGGCGGCGAGCTGCGGGAACAGTGCGCGCGGCATGCCGAACACCATCGCGATGATGTCCGCGAGGAAGGACAGCAGCAGCACCTTGTGCGCGGCGATGTAGCGGAACCCGGCCACGATCTCCCGCAGTCCGGCCCGCCGGGCCGCCGCGGCGACCGACGGCGGCAGGGAGGGCAGCCGGTACACCGCCCACACCGTGACGCACAGGGCCAGCGCGTCGATGAGGTACAGCTCGGGCAGGCCGATCACCGGGATCAGTACGCCGGCCAGCAGCGGGCCGACGACCTGGCCGGTCTGCATGACGGTGGAGCCCAGCGCGTTCGCGGCGGGCAGCTCGTCCCCGGGCACCAGGCGGGCGATGGACGCGTTGCGGGCGGGCGCGTTCAGGCCCCAGAACGCCTGCTGCACGGCGAGCAGGACCATCAGCGCGAGCACCGACTCCAGGCCCGTCACCGCCTGGAGCCAGAACAGCAGGGACGTGACGGCTATCCCGGTGTTGGTGATCAGCAGGAGCTTGCGCCGGTCCACGCTGTCGGCGACCGCGCCGCCCCACAGGGCGAACACCACCAGCGGCAGCAGGCCCGCGAGGCCGGCGGCGCCGACCCAGGCGGAGGAGCCGGTGATGTCGTAGATCTGCTTGGGCACGGCGACGGCGGTGAGCTGGCTGCCGACGGCCGTGACGATCGTCGAGGACCACAGCCGGCGGTAGGCCGGGCGGCGCAGCGGGCGGGTGTCCATGGCCCAGCGGCGCCATCCGCGCCCGGGCGCCGGGGCGGCGGGGGACGCCTCCCGCCGCGGTTGTGTGCTGCTCTCGCTGGTGTCCACGGGCTTCCTGGTTGCTCGTTACATCTTTGTTTGTCGGGGTCACTGTCGCAGCCGAGGCCGGGCGCTCGGGACCCGGTCCGCTCAGCGGGACCGCGACGCGGACCCGAGCGACGCCAGCTGGGCCGCCGCGCTGTCCAGCAGCATGTCCAGGGCCGTCGGATAGGCGCTGGTGACCATCCGGGTGGCGAGCAGGGGCGCGGCCTCAGCGATCCGGGGATGGGTGGCCCGGGGCAGCCGGGCGTAGGTCGAACGCCACATCTCCTCGTCGGCGCGCTGCGCGGCCGACGGCAGGGCCAGCGAGGCGGCGTCGAGGGCGGCGAAGGCCAGGGTCTGGTCGATGAAGGCGTGGTAGACGCGGACGGTGTCCGGCGTGGGGAAGCCGGCTCCGCGCAGCACGTCCAGCACGGCCTCGTCGGCGGCGAGTTCGTGGGCGCGGCCGGTGACCCGGCTGGTGGTCAGCAGGGCCGCCTGGGGGTGGGCGACGTACGCGCCGTGGATGCGCAGCCCGATGTCCCGCAGGTCCGGGCGCCACGCCCCCGTCGGCCGCCAGCCGGCCAGGGCCTGGCCGATGAGGGCGTCGCCGATGGCGAGCGTCAGGTCGTCCATGCCCCGGAAGTACCGGTAGAGCGTGCTCGGGTCCGCGTCCAGGGCGAGACCCAGGCGCCGGGCGGTGAGTCCGGCGCCCCCGTGTTCGCGCAGCATGCGCAGCGCGGTCTCGACGATCAGCGCCTCGGACAGCACCGTGCCGCCCCTGGTCGGCCGGCGCCGCCGCCGCTTGTCCTCGGGCACCACCGGTTTCGCCATGCCGCCCTGCCGTCCGTTCAGGCCGTACCCGTGCTCGTACGGCCGCTCTTATGCCAACGGCATTGACCTTACGCGAGGGGGCGGCGTTGGATCTGCGGCCAGGGGCTCCCCGGCCCCGACCTCGCCCTCGCCCTCGCCCTCGCCCTCGACCGTCAGGAGTTTCAGTCATGCGCGTACTGCTTGTGGGAGCCGGCGGTGTCGGTACCGCCATCACCCGGATCGCGGCCCGGCGGCCGTTCTTCGAGGAGATGGTGGTGGCCGACTACGACCCGGCGCGCGCCGAGGCGGCCGTCGCCGCCCTCGGCGAGGCGGGGGGCCGGTTCCGCGCCGAGCGCGTGGACGCCGGCGACGAGGCGGCCGTGGTGTCGCTGCTGCGCCGCCACGCGTGCGACGTCCTGGTCAACGCCACCGACCCGCGCTTCGTGATGCCCCTGTTCGGGGCGGCGCGCACCGCGGGCGCCACCTATCTCGACATGGCGATGTCCCTGTCGCGGCCGCACCCCGAGCGTCCGCACCGGGAGTGCGGCGTCAAGCTCGGCGACGCGCAGTTCGCGCAGGCCGACGACTGGGAGAAGGCGGGCGCGCTGGCCCTGGTCGGCATGGGCGTGGAGCCGGGCCTCTCGGACGTCTTCGCGCGCTACGCCGCCGACGAACTCTTCGACGAGATCGAGGAGATCGGCATCCGCGACGGCGCGAACCTCACCGTCGACGGCTACGACTTCGCACCGTCCTTCAGCATCTGGACCACCATCGAGGAGTGCCTCAACCCGCCGGTGGTCTACGAGGCCGGCCGCGGCTGGTTCACCACGGAACCCTTCAGTGAACCGGAGGTCTTCGACTTCCCCGAGGGCATCGGCCCGGTGGAGTGCGTCAACGTGGAGCACGAGGAGGTGCTGCTCGTACCGCGCTGGGTCGACGCGCGCCGCGTCACCTTCAAGTACGGCCTGGGCCGCGAGTTCATCGACACGCTCAGGACGCTGCACCTGCTGGGGCTGGACAGCACCACCCCGGTGACCGTGGGCAGCGCCGCCGGCCCGGTGGCGGTCTCCCCCCGGGACGTCGTCGCCGCCTGCCTGCCCGACCCGGCGACGCTCGGCGAGCGGATGCACGGCAAGACCTGCGCGGGCACCTGGGTGCGGGGCGTGAAGGACGGGGCGCCGCGCGAGGTGTACCTGTACCACGTGGTCGACAACCAGTGGTCGATGGCCGAGTACGGCTGTCAGGCGGTGGTCTGGCAGACGGCCGTCAACCCGGTCGTCGCCCTGGAACTGCTGGCCACGGGCGTCTGGTCGGGCGCCGGCGTCCTCGGTCCCGAGGCGTTCACGGCCGGGCCGTTCCTGGATCTGCTGACCGAGTACGGCTCCCCGTGGGGCCTGCGCGAGCAGTGACCGTGCATGCTCCGGGCAAAGACTTGTTTCACCGGCGCATCGACAGGTGACCCGAAGACGAGTAAAGCATCCCCGAGGGCACGATCAGATCGCAGGTGACTTTCATGGACAACTGGCGAGAGCACGCCGCGTGCCGCCACGAGGACCCCGACCTCTTCTTCCCCTTCGGTACCACCGGCCCGGCCCTGGTGCAGGTGGAGCAGGCGAAGGCCGTGTGCCGGCGCTGCCCGGTCCAGGAGCAGTGTCTGCAGTGGGCGCTCGACACCGGGCAGACCATCGGCGTGTGGGGCGGAACCGGTGAGAACGAGCGCCGCGCGCTCAAGCGGCGGGCGGCCTCCCGTCGCAACGCCGGGTGAACCCGCACCCCGTCAGCCGGCCGTGCGGCGCAGCGGGCCCCACGGACTCGCCTGTCGGGCCACCTCCGCCCGCGCCTCGTCGATGACGCCGGGGGCGATCCAGCCCACGGGCCCGACCTCGGCCACCAGTGGTTCGTTGTCGGGCCCGCGGCCCGCCTCCCTGCCCTCCAGGAGCCACGGCCGTACGCCGGGGCCCTTCTCGTGGGGCAGATGGCCGTAGTCGTGCAGGCGCCGGGCCACCCACAGCTCCACGGGCCGGTCCTGCCACCACTCCGCGACGTCGAGCGGGTTCGCGGACAGGCCGGGCAGCGGGATGCCGGTCAGGTCGTCCTTGCTGGAGACCTCGGCGAGATCGATCGCCGGTCCGCGCGACCAGCGGACGTACAGGCCGCGCCGCTCCTCGACCAGGCCGGCGAGCTCGGCGAGGGTGTGTACGACCGGCAGGCCGTCCGGTGTACTCATGAGAAGACCTCCCTCTTCGTCCTCGCGCCGTCGGAGTACCCGCGCGGGGCGAGGAAAACCGGCCGGGTCCTCAGTCGCCAGGCGGTGCCGGTGTGCCGGGCAGGGTGAGGGTGAACACGCTGCCCGCGCCGGGTTCGCTCGTCACCCCGGCCGTGCCGCCGTGGGCGGCGACCAGGTTGCGGACGATGGCCAGACCCAGGCCGCTGCCCCCGGTGCGGCGGCTGCGGGACTGGTCGGCGCGCCAGAAGCGCTCGAAGACGTGACGCAGGTTCCCGGGCGCGATGCCCGTGCCGGTGTCGGCGACGGTCAGCACGACGTCGTCGCCCTCGCGCCACGCGGTCAGGGTGACGCTGCCGCCGGCGGGCGTGTGGCGCAGCGCGTTGGAGACGAGGTTGCCGAGCACCTGGCGCATGCGCACCGGGTCGGCGTCCAGCCAGAGGGCGTCGGCGGCCTTGGTGGGCAGGGCGACCCCGGCCGTGTCGGCGGCGACCCGGTGGGCGGCGACCACCTGGTCCAGGAGCTCGTCGACGCGCACGGGTTCGCGGTGCAGGCGCAGGGTGCCGGCGTCGGCGGCCGCGAGGTCCTGGAGGTCGTCGATGACCCGCTGGAGAACCATTGCCTCCTCGTGCAGGGAGCCCAGCAGGGCCGGGTCCGGGTCGACGAGCCCGTCCCGGGTGACCTCCAGCCAGCCGCGGATGTTGGTGAGGGGGCTGCGCAGTTCGTGGGCGATGTCGCTGACCATGGCCTTGCGCTGGGCCTCCAGGCGTTCCCGGCGTTCGGTCAGGTCGTTGAACGCCTCGGCCAGGATGCCGGTCTCGTCGCGGGTCGTCACCGGCACCCGGACGTGCAGTTCGGGCGGCTGCTGGGCCGCCTCGGTCAGGGCGCGCAGGGGCCGTACCAGACGGGTCGCGACGACGGCCGTCACGAGGACGGTGAGGGCGAGGACGGCGGCGGCGGCGCCGACGACCTTGGTCTTGTTCTCCGCCGACACCTCGAAGCGGGGCGCGATGCTGTTCCCGCCGCCCAGGAACAGCTCCGCCACGGGCGCCACGTACGGGTCCAGTTGGGCGCGGCGCGCCTTGTCGGTGCAGGACCGCGCCTTTCGTACGTCGTCCTCGTCGCCCAGTTTCGCGTAGGCGCCCAGGACGTAGCGGGAGGCGAGACTGCGGTCCTCGATGTCGACCCCGAAGTACGGCGCCTCGAGGTCCCGGCCCATGCGGGCGCCCAGGCAGTCGTCGGCGCGCTCCATCAGGTCCTTCAGGGCCCTGCTCTCGGTGGCGGTCGGGGTGTTGAGCCGTCCGTCGGCGCACTTGTCGGGCACGTAGTCGGAGGAGGCGGTGCCGTCCGGGTCGGTGAGGACGGGGCGGCCGCTCGGCGTCGTCGACAGGCTCCTGACGGCGCCGAAGAGGGCGAAGCACTTCTGCCGCTCCCTGGCCAGCTTCTGCAGCCGGGTGCGTTCCGCGGCGGGCAGGAGGTAGGGCCCGACGACCCGCGGGTCGATGCCGCTGCGCTGCGCGCCGGGTTCGGTGTACGTGTCGGTGTGCAGCGGGTCGACGGTGGCGGCGGCGCGCGGCGGCAGCGAGGTGCCGTGCGGCGCGGAGTCGGCGATCAGGGAGCGGTCGGAGGCGGTGAGGGCGATGCGCCGGCCCATCTTCCGGGACAGGGCGCGGAGCGAGGGTTCGACGCCCTTCCAGTCGGGGTGGGTCGCGGCGTATCCGCTGAGCCGGGCGAGGATGCGCATGTCGTCGGCGAGGTCCTGCCCCTGCTCCTGCTGGATGGCCCGGGTGGTGGTCTCCACCGCGAGCCAGGCCGTCGCCGCCACCGAGCAGAGCGCGATGAGCACGGTGGCGACGAGCAACCGGACCAGGAGCCTCTTGTGCACCGGTATCCGGGCTCTCACTCGCGGCCTCCACTGAGCTTGTAGCCGAAGCCGAACACCGTCAGCAGCCGGACGGGCCGGCGCGGATCGGCTTCGGTCTTCCTGCGCAGGTTCATGATGTGGACGTCGATCGCCCGTTCCGTGGACGACCGGTCGAAGCCCCGCGTGCACTGCAGCAACTGCCGCCGGGTGAAGACCCGTTCGGGTTCGGAGGCCATCGCCAGCAGGATCTCGAACTCGGCCGGCGTGCACTCCACCGGCACCCCGTCGCAGCGCACCTCGTGCCGCAGCCGGTCGACGGACAGACCCGCCGCCCGGACGACGGTGTCCTCGCGCCGGTCCTCGGCGGTGCGGCCGCTGCGCCGCAGGACCGTGCGGATACGGGCCATCAGCTCGCGCGGGCTGTACGGCTTGGTCATGTAGTCGTCGGCGCCGAGTTCCAGGCCGAGCAGGACGTCGTCCTCGGTGGAGCGGGCGGTCAGCATCAGCACCGGGATGTCGTCGTCGCCGCGCAGCGCGCGGCACACCCCGAAACCGTCGATCACCGGCAGCATCAGGTCGAGCACGACGAGGTCGGGCCGCGACCGCCGGGCCTCGTCCAGGGCGGCCCGTCCGTCGTGGACCACGGTCACGGTGTGGCCCTCCGACAGCAGGGAACGCCGGATGAGTTCGGCCTGCATCTCGTCGTCCTCGGCGACCAGCACGTATGCGCACACTCGGCGGATCCTAGGCTCTCAGCGGGCGAGGGACGCGGCGTCCCCCATGACCACGACGGGATGCCGGGCCGGGTCCAGCTTCACCAGCAGTTCCCTCATGTGGGCCTCCGCCAGGGACACGCAGCCGTGCGTGGGGCCGCCGTGGTCGACGTGGAGCCAGATGCCGCCGCCGCGCCCCGCGCCGAGCGGGCGGGTCCAGTCGAGGGGCGAAGTGCCCGGCTTCCGGTTGTAGTTGATGGCGATCACGTAGTCGAAGGACCCGGCCAGCGGCTCGCCCTCGAAGCCGGTGCCGGATGAGCTGAAGCCGGTCCCCCGGTCGTACGTCAGCCGGGTGCCCGGGTCGCGCAGCAGCCCTCCGGCGTCGGTGAGGGTGTACACGCCGGTCGGTGAGCGCAGGTCACCGGCCGTGTGGTGGTCCGACCAGCCCTTGAGGGCGTTGTGCGCGGGCCAGCTCGCGCCGGGCTGCCAGCCCTGTCCGGTGCGCTCGTACAAGGCGACTGTGGACCGGGGGGAGTTCGCGCCCCGGCCGGTCACCAGGACGACCTGGCGGGTGCGGGCGGGTATCAGGGCCAGCGTCCTGGGGCCGACGCCCGACAGCCGCGCGGGGGCCGCCTCGGCGGACATCCTCGCCGACGGCGAGGAGGAGGGTGTGGGGGTGACCGCGGGTGCGGGGGCGTCCGTGTGGCCGGTCGCCGCCACGACGCCGCCGCCGCATCCCGTCAGGAGCAGGGACGCGGCGAGCAGCGCGACGCGGGGTGTGCGTGTGATCATGAGTCGACCTTGACCGACGCATGTGAGGAACTCGTCAGGTCTTTACGGGGTGTTCGGCTTTCCCGCAACGTACAGCCAGGTGTGGAACAGGCTGTCGAGGTCCTGGCCCGACTCCCGCTCGGCGAGGCGGACGAACTGCGCGGTCGTGCCGTGGCCGTCGCGGTGACCGGTCGCCCAGGCCCGCAGGATGCGGTGGAACGCCTGGTCGCCGACGGCCTTGCGCAGTTCGTGCAGGGCCATCGCGCCGCGCGCGTACACGGGCGTGCCGAAGATGTTGGCGCCGCTGCCCGGGTTGCCGGGCGGGAACGCCCACAGGTCGTCACCTGCCGGACGCGCGTAGAGCTCGTCGAAGGACTTCTGCGCGCTGTCGCCGCCGTGCTGCTCGCTGTAGAGCCACTCGGCGTAGGTCGCGAAGCCCTCGTTGAGCCAGATGTCCTTCCAGGAGGTCAGCGAGACGGAGTCGCCGAACCACTGGTGGGCGCTCTCGTGGACGAGGGTGCTCAGGTCGGGCGCCGAGTCGTAGACGGGACGCGTCTGCGTCTCCAGCGCGTACCCGACGTCCGGGGCCTTGTCCACGATCGAGCCGGCGGCGCGGAACGGGTAGGGCCCGAAGATCTTGCTCTCCCACTTCAGGACGGAGGGCAGCTTCTTCAGCACGGGGGCGGCCGCGGCAGCCTCTCGCGGGTCGACGGCGTTGTAGACCTGGATGCCGTCGGCGGTGGTGTACCGCTCGACCTTGAACTTGCCGACCGTCGCGGTGGCCAGGTAGGCGGCCATGGGCTCCCGCTGGCGCCAGCGGAACGTCGTTTCGCCGTGCGCGGTCCTCGACCCGAGGTAGACGCCGTTGGCGACCGCGATGCGCCCCTTGGGCACGGTGAGGGTGAAGTCGTACGACGACTTGTCCAGCGGGTGGTTGTTCGCCGGGAACCAGGTCATCGCGCCCTGCGGCTCACCGGCGACGAAGGCCCCGTCGTCGGTGGGGATCCAGCCGTCGGCCGAGCCGTCCGGGTCGGTGACCGGCTTCGGGGTGCCCTTGTAGGTGACGGTGACCTTGAACGTCTGGCCCTTGCGCAGCGTGTGGCGCGGGGTGACGACGAGTTCCTGCCCGGAGCGCCGGTAGGCGGCCTCGGTGCGGCCGACCTTGAGGCCGGTGATCTTCAGCCCCTTGAAGTCCAGGTCGAAGCGGGTCAGTTCGCGGGTGGCGACCGCGGTCAGGACCGCCTTGCCGTCGAGGTGGCGGCCGGCCGGGTCGTAGCCGAGGGTGAGGTCGTAGTGCTCGACGTGGTACCCGCCGTTGCCCGCGAGCGGGAAGTACGGGTCACCGGCACCGGACGCGCCGATGGTGCCCGCCGCGGCGGGCCCGGCGGCCGCGAGCAGCGCCGCCAGGGCGACGGGGACGGTCACGACCACGGCCTCCCGGCGGAGGACGGCGGTACGTCTGAGGGCCTTCGTCACATGCGCTCCTGCGTCTTGGGGGGGTGGACAACCGCCCCAGCGTAGGGGCCACCCGGCTCGAAATCCCCCTCGAACAGGTCAAGTCGCGCCGTGTGACCCGCTGTGCACCGGCGTCTCACGGGCCCCGGCGGTACGCTCCCGGCACACCGCCGGACCTCGCAGAAAGGCCCCTGCCCGTGAGTGTGCGCGTGCGTCGCGTCTACGAACCGCCCGAGCCCGGCGACGGGGTGCGGGTCCTGGTCGACCGGCTGTGGCCGCGCGGCCTGTCGAAGGACGCGGCGCGGGTCGACGAGTGGCCCAAGGACCTGACGCCGTCGAGCGAACTGCGGCGCTGGTACCACACGGCCGAGGCGTCCTACGAGGAGTTCACCCGCCGCTACGAGGCGGAGCTGGCCCGCCCCGAGGCCGCCGAACTCCTGGACCGGCTGCGCGCGTCGGCGGACCGGGGTGCCGTGACGCTGCTGACCTCGGTCAGGACACCCGAGCACAGTCACGCGTCGGTGCTGGCCCGTCTCCTCCAGGCATGAGGAGACGGGCCGCCCGGCTCGCTCAGGCGGTCTGCCGGGCCGCGGCGCGGCCCGCCGCCCGGCCGGAGAACAGACAGCCGCCGAGGAAGGTGCCCTCCAGCGCGTTGTAACCGTGCACGCCGCCGCCGCCGAACCCGGCCACCTCACCGGCCGCGTACAGGCCCTCGATCGCCTGCCCGTCGGCGCCCAGGGCACGGGAGTCCAGGTCGGTCTGGATGCCGCCGAGCGTCTTGCGGGTCAGGACGTGCAGCCTGACGCCGATCAGCGGGCCGGCCGCCGGGTCGAGGATGCGGTGCGGGGCGGCGACCCGGCCGAGGCGGTCGCCGATGTAGCGGCGGGCGTTGCGGATGCCCTGGACCTGCGCGTCCTTGCTGTAGGCGTTGGTGATCTGGAGGTCGCGGGCCTCGATCTGACGGCGCACCCCGGCCGCGTCGAGGAGCGGCTTGTCCGTCAACCCGTTCATCTTCTCCACGAGTTGCTCCAGGTCGGGGGCCGTCACGAAGTCCGCGCCCTTGCGCAGGAAGGCGTCGACCGGTCCCGGCGCGCCCTTGCCTAGCACCCGCTCCCTGAGGAATCCGGCGCGGTCCTTGGCGGTGATGTCCGGGTTCTGCTCGGAGCCCGAGAGGGCGAACTCCTTCTCGATGATCTTCTGGGTGAGGATGAACCACGAGTGGTCGTGGCCGGCGATGTCCTCGGTGGTGCGCAGGTGTCTGAGGGTGCCGAGCGTGTCGTAGCCGGGCAGGCAGGGGTCGGGCAGCCGGCGGCCCAGGGCGTCGAACCACATGGAGGACGGGCCGGGCAGGATGCGGATGCCGTGGCCGGGCCAGATCGGGTCCCAGTTCTGCAGACCCTCGGTGTAGTGCCACATGCGGTCGCGGTTGACCAGCCGCACACCGGCCTCCGCGCTGATGTCGAGCATCCGCCCGTCGACGTACGCCGGGACGCCGGTGACCATCTCGGCGGGCGCGGTGCCCAGCCGTTCGGGCCAGTGGCGACGGACGATCTCGTGGTTGGCGCCGATGCCTCCGGTGGTGACGACGACGGCCTGCGCGGTGAGCTCGAAGTCGCCGACCCGGTCACGGCTGGAGGAGACGCCCCGCGCCGAGCCGTCCTCGGCCAGCAGGGTGCCGCGCACCCCGCGCGCCGTCCCGCCCTCGATGACGAGTTCGTCGACCTGGTGGCGGTGGTGGAAGGTGAGCAGCCCGTCGCGCGCGGCCTGGCGGGCGTAGCCGACGAACGGCTCCACGACGCCCGTGCCGGTGCCCCAGGCGACGTGGAAGCGGGGCACGGAGTTGCCGTGTCCGTCGGCGCGCAGGTCGCCGCGCTCGGCCCAGCCGACCGTGGGCAGGAACGAGATGCCGTGCCCGCCCAGCCATGAGCGCTTCTCCCCCGCCGCGAACTCGACGTAGGCGCGCGCCCAGCGGACCGCCCACGCGTCCTCGTCGTCGGTCCGGTCGAACCCGGCGCTGCCCTGCCAGTCGTTCCAGGCCAGGTCGAAGGAGTCCTTGATGCCGAGGCGGCGCTGTTCGGGGGTGTCGACGAGGAACAGCCCGCCGAAGGACCAGAACGCCTGTCCGCCGAGGTTGGCGGCGTTCTCCTGGTCCACCAGCGCGACCCTCCTGCCGCGGCTGGTCAGTTCGTGCGCGGCGACCAGGCCGGCGAGGCCGGCTCCGACGACGATGACGTCCGCATCCATGGCGACCGTTCCCTTCTTCATCCGGGGGTGCGACTGCCGTCGGTCAGCAGCGCGGTGAGCAGCTGACCGAGCCAGGCGCGAGCGCGCTCGACGTCCTTGTCCAGCAGCAGTTGGGTGGTGACTCCGTCGTACGCGGCGACCACCGCGTGGGCGGCGCCGTCGACGTCGCCGAGGACGGCGGGCAGTTCGGTGTGGCCGCGGGCCCGGGCGAGCCGGTCGGCGACCGCCTGCCGCAGTCGCTCCCGGTGCTCCAGCAGGGTCTGCGCCACGGCGGGGTCGCGGGCCGCGTGCACCAGGAAGTCCGTCTTCACCAGGAGCCAGTCGAGGTCGAGCAGGAGCACCTCGGTGACGCGGTCGACGGCGGCCGGCACGTCCAGTCCGGGGCCGTCCAGGGCGAGCGCGTCGGCCACCTGCCGGGCGATCAGGTCGGCCCGGTCCCGGTAGAGGGCGAAGAACAGCTCGTCCAGGCTGGCGAAGTTGGAGTAGAAGGCGCCTCTGCTGTAGCCGGCGGCCTCGCAGACCTCCTCGATGGAGACGCGGCCGAACCCCTTGGCCGCGAACACCTCGAACGCGGCGTCCAGCAGTCTGGCGCGGGTCTGGACCCGGCGCCTGGTCACGCGCGGGGTCGAGTCGTGCACCGCCATCGGCCGCCTCCGTTCGATACGTGAATGTATCCGATACACCAACGTATCCAAAGGGGCGGAACGAAACCGGCTTCCCCCGCCCGTCGCACGACATCGATGGAACATATTTTCGAATACGGAGTACGCTGGTCCCATGACCAGGCACCTCCAGGGCTCCCTCTTCGACCAGACGGACGAGCTGCGGCTGGGCTCCCTGCGCGGGACGCACCGGACCACGCTCGGCCGCGGCGCCTGGATCGACGTGCTGCCCGGCTGGCTCGGCGGCTCCGACACCCTGTTCGAACATCTGGCCGCCGAGGTTCCGTGGCGGGCCGAGCGCCGCACCATGTACGACCACGTGGTCGACGTACCGAGACTGCTCTCGTTCCACGGCGCGGACGACCCGCTGCCGCACCCCGTGCTGGACGAGGCCCGCGAGGCCCTGTCGGCGCACTACGCCGGGGAGCTGGGCGAGCCGTTCACCACGGCCGGGCTGTGCTACTACCGCGACGGCCGCGACAGCGTGGCCTGGCACGGCGACCGGATCGGGCGAGGCGCCCACCGGGACACCATGGTCGCGATCCTCTCGGTCGGCGCACCCCGTGACCTGCTGCTGCGGCCGGTGGGCGGCGGCGACACGGTCCGGCGCCCGCTCGGACACGGCGACCTCATCGTGATGGGCGGCTCCTGCCAGCGGACCTGGGAGCACTGCGTCCCCAAGTCCGGCCGCGCCGCCGGGCCGCGCATCAGCGTCCAGTTCCGCCCGCACGGCGTCCGCTGAGGCAGCGGGGCGGGCACGCGCCACCCCGCACACCCGCTGCCCGGGCGGACCCGCCGCGGTCGCGTCGCCGCCGATCTGCTTTGCTGAGCCCGTCGGGCAGGCACCTCACCACTCGGGGACGAACATGCAGACGGACGTGCGGCAGGTCGCCGACGGCACCTATCTGGTGCACGGCAGCAACACCAACTGGGTGATCCTCACCGAGGGCGACGCCGTGACCCTGGTCGACACCGGCTACCCGGGCGACCGGGAGCGGCTGCTCGCCTCCCTGACCGCGGTGGGCGGTTCGCCCGAGGCGGTCACCGCGGTGCTCGTCACCCACGCCCACAACGACCACCTGGGCTCCGCCGAGTACCTGCGCGCCGCCTACGGCACCCCCGTCTACCTGCACGAGGCAGAAGTACCGCACGCCCGCCGCGACTTCCTGCACCAGGTGTCCATCGGCACCGTCGTGAAGAACGGCTGGCGGCCCGGCGTCCTGCCGTGGGCCGTGCACGCGCTCCGCTCGGGCGGCACGACCGAGGTCCCGGTGACCGCCCCCGAGCCCCTCCCCTCGGCCGGCCCGCTCGACCTGCCCGGCCGGCCCGTACCGGTGCCCACGCCCGGTCACACCGACGGGCACTGCGCGTTCCACCTCCCCGGCACCGGCGTGGTGATCTCGGGCGACGCCCTGGTCAGCGGACACCCCACGTCCCGGCTGAAGGGACCGCAGCTGCTGCCCGACATGTTCCACCACGAGCGCGAACGCGCCGTGGACTCGCTGCGGGCGTTCGAGGACCTGGCCGGCGACATCATGCTGCCCGGGCACGGGCCGGTGCACCGGGGCTCCGTGCGGGAGGCAGCGGCCCTGGCGCGGGAGCGGGCGGTCTGAGCGCCGGACCCAGGCTCTAAGGTCGGGCCATGGCCCTGCAGATCAACGCGACCAACCCGGAGCACCCGGCGCTCCTGCTCGAACTGCCCTGGCAGCTGCCGCTGGAGGAGTGGCCCGAGGAATACCTCGTCCCGCTGCCGCGCGGCATCTCCCGCCACGTGGTGCGCTACGCCCGCGCCGGGGACGAGGTGATCGCCGTCAAGGAACTCGCGGAGCGGCCCGCCCTGCGCGAGTACGAGCTGCTGCGCGACCTGGACCGCCTCGGCATCCCCTCCGTCGACCCGCTGGCCGTGGTCACCGGCCGGGCCGACGGCGACGGCGAGCCGCTGGAGCCGGTGCTGATCACCCGGCACCTCGGCGGCTCGATGCCCTACCGCTCGATGTTCGAGACGACCATGCGCCCGGCGACCATGCACCGGCTGATGGACGCGCTCGCCGTGCTCCTGGTCCGGCTGCACCTGGCCGGGTTCGCGTGGGGCGACTGCTCGCTGTCCAACACCCTCTTCCGGCGGGACGCGGGCGCCTACGCGGCCTATCTCGTGGACGCCGAGACCGGCGACCTGCACCCGCAGCTGAGCACCGGGCAGCGGGAGTACGACCTCGATCTCGCCCGGGTGAACATCAGCGGCGAGCTGCTCGACCTGGAGGCCTCCGGGGCGCTGCACCCCTCGGTGGACCCGATCGAGTTCGGCATGGAGATCTGCGCCCGCTACGGGGCCCTGTGGGAGGAGCTGACCCGGGTCTCCGTCTACCCGGCCGGCAAGTACCACTACATCGAACGCCGCATCCGGCGCCTGAACGAGCTGGGTTTCGACGTCGCCGAGATGCAGATCGAGCACTCCCCCAACGGCGACACCGTCACCTTCGTGCCGAAGGTCGTCGACGCGGGCCACCACCAGCGCCAGCTGCTGCGGCTGACCGGCCTGGACACCGAGGAGAACCAGGCCCGGCGGCTGCTGAACGACCTGGAGAGCTGGATGGCCACCCAGGACGACTACGCCCCGGGCGACCCCCTCGCCGCCCGCCCGGAGGTGCTGGCCCACCGGTGGGTGCGGGACGTGTTCCGGCCCACCGTGCGCGCCGTGCCGCGGGAGCTGCGCGGCTCCATGGACTCCGCGGAGATCTACCACGAGCTCCTGGAGCACCGCTGGTACCTGTCGGAGCGGGCCCAGCACGACATCGCGCTCGACGCGGTCGTCGAGGACTACGTGCGCACCATCCTGCCCAAGGCGCGCGAGACGCTGGTGCCCACGACGCCGGAGTGACCCGCTCGCGCGGCGGCGGCTCAGCCGTGCGGGACCACGGCGACCGGGCAGCCCGCGTGGTGCAGCACGCCGTGCGCCACCGAACCGATCCGCGCCCCGACCGCGGTGCGGTGGGCGCGCCGGCCGACGACCATCAGCTGGGCCCGTCCGGCCAGCGACAGCAGGACCTGCCCGGCGCTGCCCATCTCCACGTGCTCGACCACCGCGACGTCCGGGAAGCGCTCCCGCCACGGCCGCAGCGCCGCGTCCAGCGCCTTCTTCTCGTACGGCTCCAGACCGCCGGCCTCGTCGAGGAGCTTGAGCGAGCCCGGGCTGTAGGCGAACACCGGGGGCAGGGTCCAGGCGCGCACCGCCCGGACGGTCGCGCCGCGGGCGGCGGCCGTCTCGAAGGCGAACCGCAGGGCCTCGGCGCTGTCCTCGGGCTCGCCCTGCTGGCCGACGACGATCTCCCGGCCGCCCGCCTCCGCGGCGGGGTCGTCCCCGGCGCGCACCAGGACGACGGGCCGGGCCGCCTCGGCGATCACCTGCTGTCCCACGGAACCCAGCAGGAAGCCGACGACCGGTCCGTGGCCGCGCGAGCCGAGCACCAGCACCTCGGACCCCGCGGCCGCGTCGACCAGCGCCTCGACGGGAGCACCCTCGACGACCTCGGTGGAGACGTCCAGCCCGGGGTGGTGACCGGTGACGGTCCTCGCGGCCCCGGCGAGCGTCTCCCGCACCCAGCCGGCCTCCGTGGCCGGATCCGCGGCGCCGATCGCCTCGTACGGCTCGAACTGCCAGGCGTGCACCACGCGCAGGGCGAGCCCGCGGCGGACCGCCTCCCTGGCCGCCCAGGCCAGCGCGGCCAGGCTCTCCTCGGTTCCGTCGACCCCTGCCGTGATCCGGCGCGTCATGCGGTGCCCTCCCTGTGTAGCGATCACTCGGTGCGGGACCAGTCTTCACTACGCTGGTGACATGACTCTTGAGTGGGAGCAGCTCGTCGTGGACGCGGCCGATCCCGGTGCCCTGGGGCGCTGGTGGGCCGAGGCGCTCGGGTGGGTGGTGGTGGGCGACCTCCCCGACGAGTTCGAGATCCGTCCCGCGCCGGACCGGCTGCCGGGCCTGCTGTTCGTGCCCGTCCCGGAGGCGAAGTCCGGCAAGAACCGCCTGCACCTCGACTTCCGGCCGCTCGACCAGGAGGCGGAGGTCGCCCGGCTGCTCGGCCTCGGCGCCCGCCGGGCCGACATCGGCCAGGGCGAGCAGCCCTGGGTGGTGCTCACCGACCCCGAGGGCAACGAGTTCTGCGTCCTCGGGCCGCGCCGCGCCTGAGCCCCGGGCAGGCCGCGGGGTATGTCCGAGCGGTTCGCGGCGATCGAACATACGATGGGCGGGAACCAGCGCGGCGGGGACGGGGACACACCGCGCCGCGCATCCGACCGCTCGGGGTGGAGACGTATGGCACAGGCCGCGGACGCAGCGCGGACCGTCATCATGACGGTGGACGACGACCCGGGAGTCTCCCGCGCCGTCGCCCGGGACCTGCGGCGGCGCTACGGCGAGTCGTACCGCATCGTGCGCGCGGAGTCCGGCGAGTCCGCGCTGGACGCGCTGCGCGAGCTGAAGCTGCGCGGCGACCAGGTGGCGGTGCTCCTCGCCGACTACCGGATGCCCCAGATGAACGGCATCGAGTTCCTCGAACAGGCCCTGGACGTGTACCCGGGCGCCCGTCGGGTCCTGCTCACCGCCTACGCGGACACGAACGCGGCGATCGACGCGATCAACGTGGTCGACCTCGACCACTACCTGCTCAAGCCCTGGGATCCGCCGGAGGAGAAGCTCTACCCGGTCCTGGACGACCTGCTGGAGGCCTGGCGGTGCAGTGACCAGCGGGCGGTGCCCAGCACCAAGGTCGTCGGGCACCGCTGGTCGGCCCGGTCCTCGGACGTACGGGAGTTCCTGGCCCGCAACCAGGTGCCCTACCGCTGGTACTCGGCCGACGAACCGGAGGGCCGGCGGCTGCTGGCGGCCGCCGGCGCCGACGGGCAGCGGCTGCCGCTGGTGGTCACCCCGGACGGCACGCCCCTGCTGGAGCCGGAGGCGCCCGAGCTGGCCGCCCGGGTGGGTCTGGCGACGACACCGACGGCCGACTTCTACGACCTCGTGGTCATCGGCGGCGGCCCGGCGGGACTCGGCGCCGCCGTGTACGGGGCCTCCGAGGGACTGCGGACCGTGCTCGTGGAGCGGTCGGCGACGGGCGGGCAGGCGGGCCAGAGCTCGCGGATCGAGAACTACCTCGGCTTCCCGGACGGCGTCTCCGGCGCGCAGCTCACCGACCGGGCCCGGCGCCAGGCCGGCAAGTTCGGCGCCGAGGTCCTCACCGCGCGCGAGGTGACGGGCCTGGAGGCCAACGGGGCCGCCCGGACCGTGCGCTTCTCCGACGGCTCGGCGATCGCCGCACACAGCGTGATCCTGGCGACCGGCGTGTCCTACCGGCAGCTGGACGCGCCCGGCGCGGACGATCTGTCGGGCTGCGGGGTCTACTACGGCTCGGCACTCACCGAGGCGGCGTCCTGCCAGGGCCACGACGTGTACATCGTCGGCGGCGCCAACTCCGCGGGACAGGCGGCGATGTACCTGGCCAGGGGCGCCAAGTCGGTGACCCTTCTGGTGCGCGGGCCCTCGCTGACCGCGTCGATGTCGTACTACCTGATCCAGCAGATCAACGAGGCGCCCAACATCACCGTGCGCTGCGGCACCGTGGTGGACGCCGTGCACGGGCCCGACCACCTGGAGCAGCTGACCCTGCGCGACGTGGAGAGCGGGCAGAGCGAACTCGTCGACGCGCAGTGGCTGTTCGTGTTCATCGGCGCGGCCCCGCTGACCGACTGGCTCGACGGCACGGTGCTGCGCGACGCCAACGGGTTCATCCTGGCCGGGCCGGACCTCACCCCCGACGGACGGCCGCCCGAGGACTGGGAGCTGGACCGGCCGCCCTACCACCTGGAGACGAACATTCCCGGCGTGTTCGTCGCGGGAGACGCCCGCGCGGAGTCCGCCAAGCGGGTCGCGTCCGCCGTCGGAGAGGGAGCCATGGCCGTGATGCTCGTCCACCGTTACCTGGAGCAGTCGTGAGCGGCGAGTGCGTACCGTGCAGCCCCCAGGAGATCGGGGCGCTGTTCCTGTTCGAGAAGCTGTCCCCCGAGCAGCTCGGGCGGCTGTGCGGCGAGGGGCGGGTGGAGCTGTTCGAGCCCGGACCGGTCTACACCGAGGGTGAGCCGGCGACCTGCTTCTACGTCATGATCGAGGGCACGGTCGTGCTGTCCCGCCGGGTCGGCGCAGACGACGTGGAGGTCTCCCGGACCTCCCAGAGCGGCGTGTACTCCGGCGCCATGCAGGCGTACCTGGGCGACCGGGTGATGCAGGTCTACAACAACTCGATGCGGGTCACGGAACCCACCCGGTTCTTCGTGCTGCCCTCGGACGTCTTCGCGAACATCATGCGGGAGTGGTTCCCGATGGCGGTGCATCTGCTGGAGGGGCTCTTCTTCGGTTCGAAGAGCACCCAGCGGGCCGTCGGGCAGCGCGAACGGCTGCTGGCGCTGGGCTCGTTGTCGGCCGGACTCACGCACGAGCTGAACAACCCCGCGGCGGCCGCCGTCCGGGCCACCGCCACCCTGCGCGAGCGGGTGGGCAAGATGCGGCACAAGCTCGCCGTCATCTCCTCCGGCCCCTTCCCGCGGGAGGTGCTGGCCAACCTGATCGAGATCCAGGAACGCACCGCCGAACGCGTGGCGAAGGCGCCGGTGCTGACCCCGCTGGAGGCCTCGGACCGGGAGGACGCGGTCGGCGACTGGCTGGAGGACCACGACATCCCCGAGGGCTGGCGGATCGCCCCCACCTTCGTCCAGGCCGGGCTCGACCTGGACTGGCTGGACCAGGTCGCTGCGGCCGTGGACCCGGAGATCCTCCCGAGCGCGATCGGCTGGCTCAACTACACCGTCGAGACCGAGCTGTTGATGGACGAGATCGAGGACTCCACCACCCGCATCTCGCACCTCGTCGACGCCGCCAAGCAGTACTCCCAGCTCGACCGGGCGCCCTTCCGGCACGCCGACGTCCACGAACTCCTCGACAGCACCCTGCTGATGCTCTCGGGGAAGACCGGCCGGCAGATCAAGGTCGTCAAGGACTACGACCGTACGCTGCCGAAGATCCCGGCCTACCCGGCGGAGCTCAACCAGGTGTGGACCAACCTGATCGACAACGCCGTCTCCGCCATCAACAGCAGCGGCGGCGAGGGCACGTTGACCGTGCGGACGGCGCTGGTCGGCGAGCAGTTGCTGGTCGAGTTCCGCGACACCGGACCCGGGGTGCCCGCGGAGATCCGCGGCCGGATCTTCGACCCCTTCTTCACGACCAAACCGGTGGGCGAGGGCACCGGGCTGGGCCTGGACATCTCCTGGCGGATCGTCGTCAACAAGCACCACGGCAGCCTCCAGGTCGAGTCCGAGCCGGGCGACACCCGTTTCCAGGTCCTTCTTCCCCTCACCGCAGCCGAGAGCGACACGCCAGAGGAGCCCGCATGACCAGCGAGACCGCCATCGACCCCACCGTCCCGCCGAGCGGCGCAGGCTGCCTCGACTGCGACGCGGCCGGCGGGTGGTGGTTCCACCTGCGGCGCTGCGCGGCCTGCGGTCACGTCGGCTGCTGCGACTCCTCCCCCTCCCAGCACGCCACCGCCCACTTCAAGGCCACCGGCCACCCGGTGGTCTCCAGCTTCGAGCCGGGCGAGGACTGGTTCTGGGACTACTCCGCCAACGAGATGTACGAGTCCGGCCCCGACCTCGCCCCGCCCGTCAGCCACCCCGAGGACCAGCCGGCGCCCGGCCCCGCCGGGCGGGTACCGGCGGACTGGACGCGGTCCCTGCACTGAGCCGCCCGGCAACGGGCCCAGGTCACGGGCCCGTTGCCGCTCCCGCGTGCCAGGATGACCCCGTGTCGCAGATCCCGTTCACCACTCCGCTCATCGGCCGGCGGGACGAACTCGCCCACCTCGCCGGTGTGCTGGAGCGTGCCCGGGCCGGTGAGGCCCGCGCCGTCCTGCTCGCCGGGGACGCCGGCGTCGGCAAGACCCGGATGCTCGACGAGGTCGCCGGACGGGCAGCGCGGGCGGGCATGACCGTGCTCACCGGGCACTGCGTCGACCTCGGTGACGTCGGTCTGCCGTACCTGCCGTTCACCGAGATCCTCGGTGTGCTCGCCGCCGACGACCGGTTCACGGACGCCCTCGCCGCGCACCCGGTGGTGGACCGGCTGCTGGGCGCGGGCACCGACACCGCCCGGGACGTGGGCGGACGGCTCAGGCTGTTCGAGGGCATGGCCGGACTGCTGGCCGGCCTGGCGGACGTCGCGCCGCTGCTGCTCGTCCTGGAGGACCTGCACTGGGCCGACCAGTCCTCCCGCGACCTGCTGCGCTTCCTGCTCAGCCGGGGCATCCTCCAGCGGTCGGCGGGTGGCGCGCCCACTCACCGGCTCGCGGTGCTGGCGTCCTACCGCGCGGACGACCTGCACCGCCGGCACCCGCTGCGACCGCTGCTGGCCGAGCTGGTGCGGCTGCCCGCCGTCGAACGGCTGGAACTGCGCCCGATGGCCGACGCCGAGGTGACCCGGCTGGTGCGCGCCCTCGAGGACCGCCCGCTGCCGGACACCACGGTCCGGCGGATCGTCGAGCGCGCCGAGGGCAACGCCTTCTACGCCGAGGAACTGCTCGCGGCGACCGACCCGGAGGCGGGCGGGGTGCCCAGCGGCCTGGCCGACGTCCTGCTGATCCGCTTCGAGCAGCTGTCCGACACCGCCCAGCAGGTGCTGCGCACGGCGGCCGTCGCCGGGCGCCGTGTCGAGCACGACCTGCTGCGGGACGCCGTCGGCCTGCCCGAGGAGGAGCTGGAGGCGGCGCTGCGCGAGGCGCTGGGCCGCCAACTGCTGGTGCCGGGCGGCTCGGACACCTACTCCTTCCGCCACGCCCTGGCCCGCGAGGCGGTGTACGCCGACCTGCTCCCGGGCGAACGGGCCCGGCTGCACGGCGCGTTCGCCCGGCTGCTCGCCGGCCGCGGCCACCCGGCGGAGAGCGCGGCGGAGCGCGCCCACCACTACCGCGAGAGCCACGACCTGACCGAGGCGCTGGCCGCCTCCCTGGAGGCCGCCGACCACGCCCAGGGGGTGGGCGCGCCCGCCGAGGAGCTGCGCCACCTGGAGACGGCCCTCGACCTGTGGTCGGCGGTGGAACCGGCCGCGCGGCCCGCGGGCGCCGACAGCGTGACGCTCACCCTGCGGGCCTCGGCCGCCGCCGCGCACGCCGGTGAGGCGCACCGGGCGGTGTCCCTGACCCGTTCCGCGCTCGCCGGCATCGGCCGCGACACCGACTCCGAACTCGCCGCCCGGGTCCGTTACACGCTCGCCGGGAACCTGATGAGCGTAGACAGCCAGACGGCGGCGTTCGCCTACAGCAGCGAGGCGCTCGCCATGATCCCCGCCGAGCCTCCGTCGCGGACCTGGGTGTGGGCCGCGGCCACGCACGTCCTGGCGGCGCGCCAGGTCGGTGACGACGAGACCGCGCTGCGGGTGGCCCGGCAGGCCCTGGTCGTCGCCGAGCGGCTGCGGCTCACGGACGCGCAGGCGGATCTGCTCATCTCGCTGGCCCGGATCGAGGAGGGCGGCCGCCGCACCCCGGAGGGCCTCCGGCGGCTGCGGGAGGCCAGGGAACTGGCCCGCCGTTCGGGCAACGCGCCGGTGGAGATGCGCGCCCTGTTCAGCATCGCGATCGGCTGCTTCGAGTCCGGTGACCTCGACGCCTGTCTGCCCTGGCTGACCGAGGGGCTGGACCGGGCCCGCCGCGCCGGGCTGCTGTCCTCGCCGTACCCGCTGGAGATGCGGTATCTGCGGCTGCTGGTGCTGTACACGCTGGGCCGCTGGGACGAGTGCCTGCGCGCCGCCGCCGACGACGCCGAGGTGCTGCCCGCGGCGGCCGGATACACGGCCGGGCCAGCGCTGTACGTCGCGTCGGCGCGCGGTGACGGCACCGTCGTGGACCGCGCCCGCACGCTGCTGGAGGGCCGGTTCGACTGGATGGGGACGCTGGTCTCGGGCATCGTCCTGACCGACGACGCGGCGCTGCGGGGGGACGCGGAGGCGGCCGTGGAGCGGATGCGGTCGACCGTCGCCGCCCTCACCGACGACGCCGGCCGTCCGCCCGACGTCACGGTCCGGCTCGCCGCCCTGGCCCTGTCCGCGGTCGCCGACCGGGCCGCCGACCTGCGCCTGGGGGGTGACGAGCCGGGGGCCCGCCGCTGGGCGGAGACGGCGACCGAACTGGTGACGTCCGCGCGGGCCGTCGCCTCGCGCGGCGGCGACGGCAATGCGCAGGGTCCGGAGGGGCAGGCGTGGCTGGCGCGTGCGGAGGCGGAGTGGACGCGGGCGCTGTCCGGGCCGGACCCGGAGGTCTGGGCCGGGGCCGTCGCCGCCTTCGACTACGGCGAGGACTACGAGCGGGCGCGCTGCCGACTGCGGTTCGCCGAGGCCCTGTTGACGGCCGAGCGGCGCACGGAGGCGGCCGCCGAGGCGGGCGCGGCCCGGGAGACGGCGGTCCGGCTGGGTGCCACTCCCCTGCTGGAGCGGGCCGACGCCCTGATCCGCCGGGGCCGCCTGACGCGGCCCGGCCCACCCGCCGGGGACCGCGCTCCGGCGCTCACCGCCCGCGAGCAGGACGTGCTGCGGCTCCTCGCGCGGGGCCGCAGCAACCGGCAGATCGGCGAGGAGCTGTTCATCAGCGGCAAGACGGCGAGCGTGCACGTCTCGAACATCCTCGCCAAGCTGGGCGCCGCGAGCCGCACGGAGGCGGCCGCGATCGCCCACCGGGACGGGCTGGTCGCGCCGGAGAGGACGACCTCCCCGTGACGCCGGCCCGTCGCCGGACCGGCCGCCGGGGCGCCCGTCCGGTCAGCGGCGTCCGCCGCAGTCGAGGCTCGTGAGGTCGACGGCGTCGGCCATGGCCTGCATCCCCTTGTCGTTGGGGTGCAGATGGTCGCCGCCGTCGAAGACGGGCAGGATCCGTTCGGGGTCGTAGGGGCTGCGCAGGACGTGGTCGAAGTCGGTGACGGCGTCGAACTCCCCGCCGTCCCTGACGAACGCGTTGACGTCCCGGCGCACCGCCTCGGCGGCCGGGTCCCACTCCGACCAGCCCCTGAAGGGACCGACGGTCGCGCCGACCACGCACTTGCCGGCCGCGTGCGCCCGTTCGACGATCTCCCGGTAGCCGGCGATCAGGTCCTGGGCGGTGACACCGGTGTGGGCCTTGATGTCGTTGACGCCCTCGAAGAGGAACACGGTGCGCACGCCCGGCTGGGACAGGACGTCCTGGTCGAGGCGGTGCAGGGCGCCGCGGCCCGCGCCGTCCGCGAGGACCTTGTTGCCGGAGATCCCCTCGTTGCCCACACCCCTGACCGTCGTGCCCCCCGCCGTGCGCAGCCGGCGGGCCAGATAGTCGGGCCAGCGGCGGTTCAGGTCGCCGCTGGACTGCCAGCCGTCCGTGATGGAGTCGCCGAGCGCGACGACGGCGCCGGTGCGCGCGCCGGCCCGGACGGAGACGGCGTCCAGGTAGAACCAGGAGCCGACGGCCTGGGTCCAGTGGGCACCGTCCTCCTCCGCGGTGTGGTCGCCCTGTGTCGTGTACGACGTCTGCATGGCCATGCCGTGTCCGGTGGCCGGGCCCGCCGCGTCGGGTGAGTGGATGCTGACGACCAGGTCGGCCGCCGCGGCCAGCCGTCCGGTCAGCGGGTCGCTGAGGACCGTCGTGCCGGCCGGGACGGTCACCGAGCGCCCGCCGTGGAAGGTCAGCCGCCGGTTGCTGCCGGGGACGAGAGCGGCGCCGTCCTGCCGGAGACCGGCGTAGACGCTGTCGAACGTCACGGGCCGGTCGCCGAAGACGTTGGAGAGCTGGATCCGCAGGTCGCTGCCGCCGACGCTGGTGCGCACGATCATGCGGTAGCCGCGGTCGGCGACGCCGTCGCCCAGGCGGTCCGCGCTCGCGCTCCAGGTGAGGACACCGTCCGGCGGGCCCTCCGCGGCCGGCGCGGGGGCGGTCTGGAGGACGGCCGCCGTAAGGACGACGACCAGCAGCCGGCAGGCGCGTGCCCAGCCGCCGGTCACCGGTCGAGGCCCTTCAGGGTGACGGACGCGCCGGGCCGCAGGGTCACCGTGCGGGAGGTGTGTCCGTGGGCGACGGTGGTGGTCCGGCCGCCCACGCTGCGCAGCCGTATCCCGGTCGGTTTCCCGTCCTTCCAGCGCAGGTCCAGGACGAAGCCGCCGCGTACGCCGACGCCGCTGACCGAGCCCGCCGCCGACCAGGCGTCGGGGAGGGCGGGCAGGAGTTCCAGGTGGCCCGGGCGGGAGTACACGAGCATCTCGACCACCGCGGCCGGGGTGCCGAAGTTGGCGTCGATCTGGAAGATGCCGCGGCCCTCGTCCACCTCGTAGATGTCGAAGAGGTTGGGTGCCGTGCCGTTGCTGCCGCCGGCCGAGGGGCGCAGATTCCTGACGACCAGCCGGTAGGCGTTCTCGGCGTTCTTGAGGCGGGCCCAGCACAGGCTCCGCCAGGCGTTGGCCCAGCCGAAGCTCTCCGTGCCGCGCGCGGTGAGCAGGGCGGTGGCGCCCTCGACGATCTCCTTCGGGGTGGAGCCGTCGGGGCGGATGCGGTCGCCGGGGAACAGCCCGACCAGCGGGGACAGGTGCCGGTGGGTGGTCTCGCCGAGGTTGTCCGGCGACATCCACTCCTCCAGCCAGCCGGTCTTCGGGCTCACCTGAGGCAGGTACAGCCGCTTGCGCAGGCCGGCGATCGTCTCCGCGTGGCCGGTGTCCCGCTTCAGCCGGGCGGACGCGGTGCAGTAGCTGCCGAACAGCGCCCACACCAGTTCCTGCGCGTAGGTGATGCCCTTGGCGTCGAGGGGGCCGTGTTCGGGTGACCAGTCGCTGTCGGCGATGAGCACCTCCTTCGACGTGCCGGGGAGGGTCGTGGTGAGCAGCCGCGCCTCCCAGAACTCGCAGGCACCCTTGAGGAGCGGGTAGATCTTCTCCAGGTGGGCGGCCGACTGTGTGTACTCGTAGTGCTCCCACAGACTGGCGCACAGCCAGGCGTTGCCGGCGGGATGCCACCACCAGCCGCCTCCGCCCCAGGGGTTGGTGGAGATGGCGACGGTCCAGCCGGCGATCTTCCCGGTGGAGTTGCGGTAGCGGTTGCGCGGGTCGTTGAAGTGGGCGCGGGTGAGCGCGGTCCAGGACGGGAGCTGGGCGAGGCAGTAGTCGGTGAGCGCGTCGAAGCAGGTGGACAGCCCGGCCCGGTCGGCCATCCAGTAGTTCATCTGGAGGTTGATGTCGGTGTGGTAGTCGCCCATCCAGTCCGGGTCGTTGCCGTCGAGCCACAGTCCCTGGAGGTTCAGCGGGAGGCTGCCACGGGATCCGGCGATCATCAGGTAGCGGCCGAACTGGACGTGCGCGGCCTCCAGTTCGGGGTCGGGTTCGCCGTCCCGGGCCCGTGCGTTCAGTCGCTCCCAGGTGTCCAGGGAGCGCTGGTCGGCGGACGAGGTGCCGAGGGAGATGTCGAACTGCCGGTACAGGGCGCTGTGATCGGCGACGTGCGTACGCAGCAGGGTGTCCGCCGCGTGGGCGGCGGCGTCGCGGACCTTGGTGCGGGCCAGGCGCTGGGGGTCCAGGGCCGGGTCGCGGTAGTGCTTGGCCGCGTCCGGCGCGTAGTTGGTGCCCCCACTCACCACCACGGTGAGGTCCCGGCATCCGGTGAAGGCGACGTGCGAGCCGCGGACGGTGACGCTGCCGCCGGTGCCGTACGCGGCGACGGCTGCCCCGTACTTCAGGCCGTTGGGGAAGGCGCCGCCGAACGACAGCCGACCGGAGGTGGTTTCGCCGTGGGTGCCCTCCAGGGCGACGGTGCCGGTGTAGTGGCCGCCGCCGCTCTGGGTGAAGTGCAGGACGATCACGTCGTCGGGGCGGCTGGCGAAGACGCTGCGCCGGTAGGTGATGCCGGAGCGGACGTAGGACGTGCTCACCACGCCCTGGGCGAGGTCGAGGGTGCGGCGGTAGCCGGAGACGGCGGACAGGTCGTGGTCGGGGATGTCCACGGTGAGCCGGCCGAGCAGCGTGAACGAGCCGAAGTCGGCGCGACTGTACGGGAATTGGCCGTCGGCGTCGAGTGTGTCGTTGAGGCCGCCGGTCCACATCGTGGCGTCGGTGAGCAGCAGGAGCTCACGGCCGGGGTCGTTGCTCGCGAGGGCGCCGAGCCGGCCGTTGCCGACGGGCAGCCCCTGTTCGATCATCGAGTGGTCGTCGGCGGGAGCCTGCCACCACAGCCGGTCGCGTGAACCGGCCGCGGGGGCGGGCGGGCCGGCCGGTCGCCGGGGCGCGGCCGACGCGGTGAAGGCGGGCAGGGCGGTGAGGGCACCGGTGGCCGCGGCGAGGGCGAGCAGGCCGCGCCTGCGCAGGCCGTCCGAGGGGTGATGGCCGCCCGAGGGGTGATGGCCATCCGAGGGGTGACGGTCCGAGGGGTCGAGATCCATGGCGGGCTCCTGGAGAATCGGTCAGGACGACTTGGGGACGTCGATCCGGTCGATGTCCGGCGCGTAGCCCGAACCGCTGTCGAAGGTGACGGTGTTGGTGCCCGCCTTCAGCGTCACCGGGACACTGACCGCGCCGGTGGTCCCCCAGTCCCCGGTGGCGGGGAACTTGTGCCGGGTGGCCCCGCCGCCGTTCGCGGAGACGTCGGCCGAGCGGGCGTCACCGCTGATGTAGGCGACCTTCACCTGGTAGGTCCCCGCCTTGTCGACGACGACCTTGTTGACGGTGAGCTTGCCGCCGAGGTAGAGGTTGCCGACCTTGCGGCCGTCGGAGCAGGCGGAGCAGTCGGAGACGGAGGCGTTGCCGCTGAGGGTGTTGGCCGCGGACTCGGCCTCGTAGGCGGTCCAGGTGAGCGCACCGCCGCGCGGGGTGACGGTGAACAGGCGGGAGCCGTGGGCGGGCAGGGCCTGGGTCACCTTGCCGTCGTGGCTGCCGAGGTTCTCGTGGTTCCACAGGTCACGGACGGCCGCCTTGCCGGTGAAGCCGAGGGACGCCCACCGGGCGGTGACGGAGGCGGGGGCGTCGGCGAGGTTGAACAAGGCGACGGTGTAGGTGCCGTCGGGGTTCCCGGCGGCCCACACCTGCTGGGCGTCGGACGGGGTGACCGGGCGTGCGGGCAGGGTGTCGCCCTGGTTGACGGCGATGACCTCGCGGTTGGTCAGCAGCGACAGGCCGTAGGAGTCGAGGCGGGTGAGGTCGTCGCCGGTGTACAGCGGGGACTTCGCGATGGCCCACAGGGTGGCGTAGCTCTGCCGCTCGGCCTTGGTGAGGCCGTCCATGGCGCCGTTGCCGACGTCGAGCGAGTCGAGGTCGTTCCAGCCGCCGGGGCCGGCGTGGCGGGTCCAGGCCGGGGTGTCGTCCCAGCGGTCGTCGACGGAGTTCTCCCAGCTGACCAGCGTGTTGCAGTAGCACTCGACGTCGGTGTCTATGCGCCATCCGTTGGAGTACTTCTTCCAGTCGGCGGCGTGTCCGATGTCCAGGGACCAGGACACCTCCAGGTGGACCGGGCGGCCGGTGGCGGCGATCGCGCGGTGCCAGGCGGCCACGTCGGCAACGTTGTCGTACTGGTCGCCGCTCTTGCCGGAGCCGGGTCCGACACCGTCGAGCTTGAGGAAGTCGTAGCCCCAGCCGGCTATCAGCCGCGCCTGGGAGTCGACGTACTTCTCGGCGCAGGGGCGGGTGAAGTCCAGCTTGTAGGAGCTGTCCCAGCCGTTGGTGGTGCGCAGGTCGCCGTAGACGATGTCGGCGGTGGTGCAGCCGTCGGCGCCCTGGACGGGGATCTTGCCGTCGCCGTACGCCTCCTTCTCCAGACCGGCGGGCAGGTAGATGCCGGCCTTGAGGCCCTTGGCGTGGATGCGGTCGGCGACGGCCTTCATGCCGCTGGGGAAGCGCTGCGGGTCGGCCTCCTGGCGGCCGTACTGGTCGAAGTGCGGTTTCCAGGTCTGGTCGCGCCACCAGCCGGCGTCGATGTTGACGTACTCGTAGCCGAAGTTCTTCAGCTTGGCGGCGAGGGCGTCGGTCTGCTTGAGGACGTTCGCCTGGGTGAGGTAGCTGTAGTCGCCGTCCGGGTTGAGGCCCGGGTACTTCGAGGACTGCATGCTCCAGCTCGACCAGCCCATGTAGGGCTTGGCCGCGAGAGCGGGAGCAGCGGTCCGGGCGGAGGGGCCGGTGGTGCCGGCGTGGGCGGCGGGGACGGCGGTGGCGACGCCTGCGGTGAGGGCCAGGACCACCACGGCTCTCAGGGCTCGTGCGGGCAGGACGGAGTACGAGGGTGACCGCATGGGTCTGCCTCCTGGGTTCGGTCGTGCGGGCGGGTACGGATCGAAGGTCTGCGGTTCGGCGGACTGCGGTTCAGGGGCTGCGGTTCAGCGGTCTGTGGCTCGGTGACTGCGGTTCGGGGGCCGCGGTCCCGCGGTTCGGGGGCTGCGGCTCGGCACCTCAGCGGTCCGCCGTGATGAAGGACTGGATCGCGGTGGCGGCGGCCCCGCGCGCCCACTCCTCGAAGGGCAGCGGGCGGGTCTGGACGTCGCACTCGGCGGCGGATCCGAAGGCCGCCGCGGCGAACGCGTCCCGGATCTGTTCGGCGAAGAGGTCGTGGGCGGCCAGCCCCTCGCCGGAGATGATCACGCGTTCGGGCCCGAGGAGGTTGGCCACGGTGGCGATGCCGCGGCCGATCGCCTCGCCCGCCCGGGCGTAGACCGCGCGGGCCGCGGCGACGCCGTCGTGGGCCAGGGCCACGGCCTGGGCGGTGTCGGTGATCTCGATGCCGGTGGCCTCGCGGATCTGCCGGACGATCGCGGCGTCTCCCGCGACGGCCTCCACGCAGCCGCGGTTGCCGCAGTGGCAGGGCGGACCGGCCGGGTCCACGGTCACATGTCCGATCTCCCCGGCCACGCCGTGCGCCCCGTGGACCACCCGGCCGTGCACGACGAGGCCGCAGCCGATGCCCGCGCCGACCGTGACCACCGCGAAGTCGGACAGCCCGGCTCCCGCGCCGAACCACTGCTCGGCGACGGTGAGGGCCCGCACGTCGTTGTCGACGGTGACGTGCAGTCCGGTGGTCATGGCGGCGAGTTCCGCGAGCGGTACGTCGCGCCACTCCAGGAACGGCGAGTAGCGGACCACTCCCGCGCCGCGGTCCACGTCCCCGGATACGGCGATGCCGAGGCCCTGCACCCGTACGCCGAACCGGTCGGCCTCGGCGAGGAGTTCGCCCACCAGCTCCGCGGTGAAGCGGAGCACCGCCGCGGGGTCGCGGGCGGGCAGCGGCACATGGCGGGCGACGCGGATGCGGCAGCACAGGTCCGTCAGTACGCCGATGATCTCGTCGCCGGTGACCTTGACCCCGAGGAACAGCGCGCGCCCGCCGTCGACCCGGACCAGGTTCGCGGGCCGTCCGAGCGCGGGCCGGGCGTCCGCGTCCACGTCCTCCACCAGGTATCCGGCCTCGATCAGCGGCCGGACGGCCTTGGTGACGGCGGCCGGGGACAGCCCGGTGCGGCGGGCCACCTCCAGGCGGGTCAGGGGGCCCTGGGACAGGACGGTGGTGAAGATCTGGGAGGCGGCCGGGGTGTTCGCGGGGAACGTCTCGGCACGGCGGGTGGAGCGCATGCCGGAGAACCTAGGGGCGTTCTTTTCCGCCGTCAATAAAAGAAGCAGGATTCGACGGAGGCCGGTTGTCGGTGGCGGGCGGCACAATCGCCGCATGACGACGACCGGTTGGTCCGAGCTGACCCACGCCTACGGCAGCGCCGAGGACATCCCCCTGCTCTTCGCCCGGCTCGGCGGCAGCGAGGACGACGCGGTGTGGGCCGAGCTGTGGGGGGCGCTGTGCCACCAGGGATCGGTCTACGACGCCAGCTGGGCGGCGATACCGCTGCTCACGGACATCGCGCGGGGCCGGACGCCCGGTGATCCGGTCCAGGCGGTGGCCATGGCCGGGGCGGTCATGTCGGACCCCGACCCCGCCTGCCGCGAGCGGTACGCGCGCGAGATCGGCGAACTGCTCGTCGCGGCACGTGAGTTGCTCACCCTCCCGGACCAGGAGCCGAGCGTCTTCGTCCACCTGCAGATGGCCGTCCTCGCCTTCGAGGGCGACAGCGTGTGGGCCGAGGCGCTGGAAGGCGTCAACAGCGAGGAGTACGAACTCGAGTGCCCGGGATGCGAGGCCGGCCTGTTCGTCGCGTTCGGCTCCTACGGCACCTTCGTCTCGTCCGGTGACTACGTGACCGCGGCGGGCGCGGAGCCGACGGAGGGCCGGGCTGAGCTGTCCCCGGCCGATCCGGCGCGGCTGGAGGGCATCGGCGCGCGGCTCCACCAGGAGGCCGTGCGGGCGGGGCAGCCAGCGGTCGCGCGGGCGCTGACCCAGGTGTTCGGCACGGGCCGCTGCCCGTCCTGCGAGAGGGAGTTCGCCGTCGGCGACGAGGTGGAGCGGCAGTGGGTCTGAACCCGGGTCCGCACCGGCACCGGCGTCGGGCCCGGATGCTCACGGGGAGACACCGGACGCCCCGCCGCGGGGCGGGGCGTCCGGGTCACTTCTGCCGGTCGGACGTCAGCGCTGTGCGGCCGGCCGGTTGGCGGAGGTCACGTTGACGGCGGCCCAGGACCGGTTCACCGCCTTGTACTCCGTGCTGTTCAGGCCGTAGAGGGCCTTCGCCGCCTTCAGCGTCGCCACCCGGGCGTCGTGGAAGTCGGTCGTGGAGACCATGTACCGGGTCAGGGCCCGGTAGTAGATCTTCGTGGCCTTGGCGCGGCCGATGCCCGCCACCGGCAGACCGTCGTAGGTCGGCGAGTCGTAGGTGACGCTGCCGATCCGCTTGCGGCCGCTGCCCTCGGCGAGGAGGTAGTACGCGTGCGAGGAGACACCGGAACCGGCGTGCACCTCGGCGTCGTACGTCGACGGGTCCCAGTAGTCGATCGTGCCCTCGAGCACGTCGAGGGAGGGGTGGTCGAGGCGGCGCAGGAACTTCTGGTCGAGTCCGAGCTTCTCGCCCACGAGGTAGTTGGGCGGGTTCTTCGCGTTGTTGGCGCTGAACTCGACGTTGGAGCCGAAGATGTCGGCGAGCGACTCGTTGAGCGAGCCGGCCTCGCCGTACTGGTTTCCGTCCGCGTCGACGCGGGTGGGCTCCAGCTTGGCGGTGGCGTCCACGACCCCGTGGGTGAGTTCGTGGCCCGTGACGTCGATGACGACCAGCGGCTTCTTGAACATCTCGCCGTCGCCGTCGCCGTACAGCATGCAGCCGCAGTAGGAGTCCCAGAACGCGTTGGCCACCTTCTTGCCGAAGTGGACCATGGCGCGGGCGCCCTTGCTGTTGTCCTTGATGCCCTTGCGCCCGAAGGTCTTCTTGTAGAAGTCCAGCGTCTTGGCCACCCCGTACTGGGCGTCGGCGGCGGCGCTGACCCGGCTGGAGGTGCTGCCGTTGCCCCACTTGTCGGTCGTGCTGGTGAGCTTCTTGCCCAGCCCGAAGTCCTCCAGGTACTGCCCCTTGGCGTCCCGCGTCTCGGTGCCCCAGCGGGTGGTGTCCTTGAGCAGGAAGCTGGTGCGCGCCGTCTGCGTGGTGCTCAGCGTGACCTTGCCGGCGAACAGCGAGTAGCCGGTGCCCGTGGCCTTCACCGGGTAGTGCACGGCGGCCGCCGTGGAGTTCGCGGCGAGCCCGGTGGGCTGCGAGGTGAATCCGGTGGCCGGGTCGAGCGTCTCCCCGCGCTCGCGCAGGGTGTCGAGCAGCCGGGGCGAGAGGAACTCGTCGTTGTCGGGCGCGTTGCTGCGCACCTTGCCGGTGACGGCGTCGATGACGACGGTCCGCGAACCGCCGGCGTCGGTGGTCGCACTGTCGCTGACCCGCACCTGGTAGGCGAGGGCGGAGGCGCCGTCACGGGCGTCGACGACGAGCTGGGCGGTGCCCGCGTCGCCCTTGGCGACGGCGGCGGCCCTGGCCTGCGCCTGGTCGGCCGTCAGCTTGGCCGAGGCGGCGGGCGCGACGGCATGGTCGGCCGCCCGCGTGACGCCGGCGTACGCCGACTGCCGGGTGAGGTGGACGACGAGGTCCCCGCCGAGGACGGGCATGCCCTGGTGGGTCCGGACGAACCGGACGTGCCGCGCGCCCTCGGGGTCGATCATCACGTCCTGGGCGTGCAGTTCGTCGCCCTGGGTGACACCCGTCGCGGAGGCGTGGGCGAGGGCGGCGGCGCGGGCCGCGCGGACGACGGACGCGGCGGATCCGTCGGCGGCACCGGCGGAGGCCGTGGCCTGGTCCGCCCCCGTGGCCGGGTCCGCGAAGGCCGTGCCCGCGAGGCCCGTGGCGGCCGTCGTCACGGCGACGGCGACCGCCAGGCTGCGTATGTGGGCTCTACGCACTGATGAGGGTCCTTCGTTCAGAGGCGGTCGGAAGCGCCGGCCACCCCGAGGCGTGGCGCCCTGAGCCGCCACGGAGGCTGGTCGGCCCCCGGAACGAAACCCTTACGGATGAGTCATGGACATGTAAAGGCTTATCAGTCTTTTTCCTGATCATCTATGGCAATACTTTGCACTTTCATGCCATTAGGTGATCAGTGGACCATCAACTGTGCGTCGCCTGTGGAGATGTGACGGGATGCGAGATGGTTGCCCCGCCCGGATGTGACGCATCTCGCATCCCTTCCGGGCGGACTGACACCCACGAGACAGGAGATGACCCGGATGGCATCAGCAACGATGCGCGGCGGGGCCGTTGCGGGGGCGCTCGCGCTGTCCCTGCTGGCGGTTGACGCGCAGGCCGCGCCGCAGGCGGCCGGCACCCCCACGGTCCGGGCCTCGGCGGCCGTGCTGCCGCAGCCGGATCTCGCGAGCCTGCGCGCCACCCTGCGCACCGCTCTCGGCCAGGGCGCGCCGGGGGCCATGGCCCGGATCGACGACCGCGGCACGGTCAGCGGGGTGACGGTCGGCCTCGCCGACCGGAGGACACGCCGGGCCCTGGACGGCGCCGACCGCTTCCGCATCGGCAGCATCACCAAGATCTTCTCGGCCGTGGTGCTGCTGCAACTGGTCGACGAGCGGAAGCTGAAGCTCGACACCTCGGTCAACCACTATTTGCCGGGGCTGCTGCCGGACGACCGGATCACGGTCCGGCACGTACTGGGCCATCGCAGCGGCCTCTACGACTACACGAACGACATGTTCGCGAGCTCGGTCAGCGGGTTCGAGGCGGTCCGGAACAAGGTCTTCACCTACCGGCAGCTGGTCGCCCGCTCCCTGCGGCACGCGCGGACCGGCGCGCCCGGCGCCGCCTACTCCTACTCCAACACCAACTTCGTGGTCGCGGGTCTGCTCATCGAGAAGCTGACCGGCCACCCGGTGGCCACCGCGTACACCGACCGCGTCATCAAACCGCTCCACCTCACCGACACGTTCTACGTGCACCCCGACACGCGTATCCCCGGCCGCCACGCCAACGGCTACCTCACCCAGGACCGGGCGGGCGCGGCCCCGGTCGACGCCACCGAGCAGACGGTGTCGTGGGCCCAGAGCGCGGGCGCGGTCATCTCCAGCACCCGGGACCTCAGCACCTTCCTGTCCGCGCTGCTGGGCGGCCGGCTGACCTCGGCCGCCCAGCTCGCGCAGATGGAGCGCTGGCTGCCGGCGGGCGCCGGACAGGCCTACGGGCTCGGTCTGCGGCGGCGCGACCTGTCGTGCGGTGTCTCCGTGTACGGGCACACGGGCGCCGTCCAGGGTTACTACTCCTACGCGTTCGCCTCGAAGGACGGCAGGCGCACGCTCACCGCGGTCGCCAACACCTCCAACAACGGCCCGGTGCACACCACGATGCTGCGCACCCTGGAGTCCGCGTTCTGCGGCACACCGGCGATGACGCGACGCGGCGGGGCGGTCCGGCCGGACCGGGGCACGGCACCGGCGGAGCGACCGGAGGACGTCACCGCGGGGGCCACGCCGGCCGCCACCACCCGCGACTGACCCTCGCGGGTTCCCCACCCCGCCCCGCGACCGGCGGGGCGGGGCGGGGAACCCGCACGCCCTGGTGGACGTTGTCCGGACACCCGCGACGGGTTTCGAGCCACGACACCAGGGCGGCGCCATGAGCGAGTTGGTCCCCGGAGGGAACGTGCCCCTGCCGGTCGGTGCGCTGACCGTCCGCGTGCCCGGCCGATTCGACGTGTCCGCGCTCATCACCGGCGACGACGGCAGGGTGCGCGGCGACGGCGACTTCGTGTTCTACAACCAGCCGTCCGTGCCCGGCGCCCGGCTGGCCGGCGGCACGCTGCGCGTCGATCCACGGTCGCTGCGCGCCGGCGCCACCCGGGTCACCGTGGTGGTCGGCCCCGCCGAGCCCGGCACTGACCTGAGCCGGCTGCCCGCGCCCACCCTGCACGTCGGCGGTGCGGACGGCCGCACGCTGGCCCGGTTCGCCCCGCCGCGACCGGGGCCGGAGACCGTGCTGCTGCTCGCGGAGATCTACCGGCGCGGCGACGGCTGGAAGCTGCGCGCGCTGGGACAGGGCTACGCCGACGGACTGGCGGGCCTGGCCCGCGACTTCGGGGTGGACGTCGTCGACGACGCTCCCCCGCCCGCCGCACCCGTGATCGCACCGGGCCCCTTCCGCGACCCGGCCGACTCCGCGCGCACCCGGACCGGTTCACCAACGAACGCCTCGGACCCCTTCCTCGCGCCGGTCAACTCCGCCCGCGCGCAGGCGGGTTCACCGCCGGTGTCGTCCGACCCTCGGCTGGCCGCCGCGGCCCGGGCCCACGCCTCGGCGATGGCCGCCGCCGGGCGCCTGTCGGCCGAGGGACCCGAAGGCGTCTCGGTGCACCAGCGGGTCACCGCCACCGGATGCGCCTACCTGACGATCGGGGAGCACCTGGTCTCCGGGCCGCGCACGCCCGCCGAGTTCGTGGCGTACTGCCTGCGCACGCCGCGGGCGCGACGCACCCTGCACGACCGGGCCTTCACCCACGCCGGGATGGCGTCCGTGACCGGTGGCCCCTCCGGCGACACGTACTGGACGGCGCTGTGGGCCCGGCCGCTCACCCCCGAGGGGCTGGCGCGCACCGAGTCGGACGTGGTCGCCCTCACCAACCGGGAACGAGCCGGCGCCGGGCTGCCGCCGCTCGCGGTCGACCCGCTGCTGGCCGTCGCGGCGCGGGCGCACAGCGCGGACATGGTCGCCCGCGCCTTCTACGCGCACACCGCGCCCGACGGCTCCGAGCCGTGGGACCGTGCGGCCGGGGCGGGCAGCACCCGGCGCACGATCGGGGAGAACATCGCCTGCGGTCAGCGCTCGCCCGCCGAGGTGGTGGAGGGCTGGATGAACAGCCCCGGCCACCGCGCCAACATCCTCAGGCCCGACTTCACGCACCTCGGCGTCGGATTCGCGGGCGGCGGAGCCGCGGGCACCTACTGGACCCAGCTGTTCGGCGCCTGACCGACGCGTCCCGGGCACACAACGGGCGGGCCGGTACGCGATCTTGGCGGAACGGATGCCTCCGGGACAGGATGCGCGCATGAAGGGTGATCTGTTTTTCAGTGAGCACATGGTGCGGCCGGCCACCGAGCCGGGCATGACGGTCGAGAACGCCAAGTGCGTCAGGTACGTGGTGCAGGGCGAGATGCTGGCCCGCCAGGGCGCGATGATCGCCTATCGCGGCAACCTCCAGTTCGAGCGCAAGGGCCAGGGCGTCGGCGGGATGCTCAAGCGGGCGATGACCGGCGAGGGGCTGCCGCTGATGGCGGTGCGCGGCCAGGGCGAGGCCTGGTTCGCGCACGAGGCGCAGAACTGTTTCGTCGTCGAGGTGAACCCCGGCGACGAGTTCACGGTCAACGGCCGCAACGTCCTGTGTTTCGACGCCTCGTTGGCGTACCGGATCGCGACGGTGAAGGGGGCCGGCATCGCCGGTGGCGGTCTGTTCAACAGTGTCTTCACGGGGCAGGGCAGGCTCGGCCTGGTGTGTGAGGGCAACCCGCTGGTCATACCGGTCTCGCCGCAGTACCCGGTGTACGTCGACACGGACGCCGTGGTGGGCTGGACCTCCGGTCTGGACACCTCGCTGCACCGCTCGCAGTCCATCGGGTCGATGCTGCGCGGCGGTTCGGGCGAGGCCGTCCAGCTGATGCTCCAGGGCGAGGGACACGTGGTCGTCCGGCCGAGCGAGGTGACGCCGCAGAAGGCGCAGCAGCACTGAGGTCCCGGCGGGGGCGCCGCGGGACCTGTGGCGCGGGAGGATACGCGGGAAACCGGCCCCCGGGCGACCTCGCCCCGCCCCCGTCCCTGAGCCGCGACCCGCATCTCCGCTCCGCGGCCCTCGGAGTGATCTGCGCCTCACGGGCAACCCGCCCGGTCCCGCCGACGTCTTGATCGGCAACGGATGACGCCCTGGCCCTTAGGGGTCGGGGCATCTTCTCGACGTACTATACCCGCCATGTATACACAGAGCGTATACATGGCGGGTATAGGAGGACCGAAAGGGATTCATGTACGGCAAGGCATTCGCCCCGGAATACCAGGGCGCCCTCACCACCCTGTCCGTCAACTCCTCGCTGACCGACGTACTGGCCGCCGGCACCGAGCAGTTGAGGGCGGCCGAGCGGGCGGGCCGGCACGACGAGGCGGCCCGCTCCGGGCTCGCGGTCGCCGAGGCCCACCGCCGGCTGGGCCAGGTCGGGGACGCGGAGCGGGCGTGGAAGGCGAGTTACCGCTCCGCCCGTCAGGCCGGGGACACCGCGGCGATGGCCTGGGCGCTGTGGAGCGGCGGCACGCTGGCCCGGCAGCGCGGGGCGTTCCCCCTGGCCCGACGACTGCTGCACCTCGCGGCCGAATTCGGCGAGCAGGGCGGGGACGTCGTCGTACGCGGCTACTCCCTCGCGGGTCTCGCGGAGACCGGCCGCATCCAGGGCGACTACGAGGCCGTCGGCAGGCTGCACGAGCAGCTCCTCGCGGAGGCCCGGCGGCGCGGCGAGGCCCGGCACACGGTGTGGGCGCTGGAGGGCATCGCGCAGATGCACCGCAACACCGGCGCGTACGACTCCGCGTACGCCCTGTTCGAGGAGGCGGCCCAGATAGCCGAGCGGGCCGAGGACCGGCGCGGCCACGCCTGGGCCCTGCGCGGACTCGCCGACGTCGTCTCGGTGCGCGACGGGGACACCGAGCGGGCACTCACCCTGCTGTCCGAGGCGGAGGCCACCTGCCGCGAGATGCGGCTGTCCAGCGCGCTGGCCTACAACCACAAGATGCGCGGCAACGTCCTGTACCGCTCGGGCCGTTACACCGAGGCCCGCGACTGGTACGAGCGGGCGCTCGCCGGATTCCGCGCCATGAGCGAGCCGCGCGGGGAGGCGCTGGCCAGGCTCGGCCTGGCCAAGTCCCTGGCGCGGCTCGGCCGTGACCGGGACGAGACGGCGGCGGAACTGGCGGACCTCGCCCGCGTGCTGGAGCGGATCGGACTGCGGCACGCACGGGCGATGGTCGCCCGGGCCCAGCAGGAGCTGGGCATCGACGCGGACACGGAGGCCGTACGGTGACGACACTCGACTCGGTGGCCCCGGCCCCGCTCGCCGCTCCCCAGGTCCTCGACCGGTGCCGCACGTCCGTGGCGCCCGCCCTGCGGGAGGCGGTCGGCCGGCTGCATCCGTGGCTGGGTGAGATGGCGGCCTACTCGTTCGGCTGGTGCGAGGTGGGCGGCGCGCCGGCCGCCGCGTCCGGCGGCAAGGGCGTACGGCAGGCACTCGCGCTGCTCGGGGCCGAGGCCGCGGGCGCCCCCGGCCGGGCCGGAGTGCCGGCGGCGGTCGCCGTGGAGCTCGTGCACGCCTTCTCGCTCCTGCACGACGACATCATGGACGGCGACCAGGCCCGGCGCCGCCGCCCCACCGTGTGGAAGGCGTACGGCACCGGGCCGGCGGTGCTCGCCGGGGACGCCCTGTTCGCGCTCGCCGTCGAGATCCTGGCCGAGTCCCGAGCGGGCGGCGCGGCGGTCCGCCTGCTGTCCGCGGCACTGGCCGACCTGGTGCGCGGACAGGCGGACGACCTGCTGTTCGCCTCGCGCGACTGGACGGGCCCGGGGCAGGTGGGGCCCGCGGAGTACCGGGCGATGGCCGAGCACAAGACGGGCGCACTGCTCGGCTGCGCGGCGGCGCTCGGAGCCCTGCTCGGCGGCGCGCCGCCCGCCACGGTCGCCGCCCTCGACCGCGCCGGCCGCCACCTCGGGATCGCCTTCCAGGTCGTCGACGACGTGCTGGGCATCTGGGGCGACCCGGCCGTCACCGGCAAACCCGTGCACGCAGACCTGCGCGAAAGGAAGAAGACCTACCCGGTGCTCGCCGCGCTCGGCTCCGGCACCCCGGCGGCCCGCCGGCTCGCCACCCTGCTGGAGCGCGGGGGCGAGCCCGCCGAGGCGGCGGCGCTGGTCGCGGAGGCGGGCGGCCGGGCGGCGGCGACGGCCGAGGCACGCCACCACGCCGACGCGGGGAAGGCGGCCCTCGCCGGTGTGTCCCTGGCGGCACCGGCCGCCGGCGAACTCCGGGAGATACTGGAATTCCTGGTGCGGCGCGATCTGTAGAAGCGTTCTTGACCCGCGTGGGCGGGGCGCGTCAGGGTGCGAGGCGACGGGCATCTCCGCCCGCCGGGAAAGGTGACTGTTTTGATCGAGATTTCGGACGTCGAGGTCGCGGCGGAGAAAATCGCCGGGCATGTCGTGCGCACTCCGACCGTGCCGAGCCCCGGTCTGTCCACGCTGCTCGGCGTCCCCGTGACCGCGAAACTCGAATTGCTGCAACGCACCGGTTCGTTCAAGGCGCGGGGCGCGACCGCCCGGCTGCTGTCGCTCGGCGAGGCGGAGCGGGCCGCCGGAGTGGTGGCGGTCAGCGGCGGCAACCACGGCATCGCGCTGGCGGTGATGGCGGCCGCCCTGGACGTCAAGGCCACGGTGGTCATGCCGCGTTCGGCGCCCGACCGGTCCGTCGGGCTCGCCCGGGCCGCCGGGGCGTCGGTGCAGCTGACCGACGACATGCCGAGCGCGTTCGCCCTGGTGAACCGGTTGCGGGACGAGGGCCTCTCCCTGGTCCACCCCTTCGACGACCCCGTGGTGGTGGCCGGACAGGGCACCGTCGGGCTGGAGTTGGCGCAGGACGCCGGGGACCTCACCGACGTCGTCGTCAGCGTCGGTGGCGGCGGACTGATCGCCGGCGTCGCGGTCGCGCTGCGGGCCCGGCGGCCTGACGTGCGGATCTGGGGCGTGGAGACCGAGGGCGCCCAGGCGATGTCAGCGGCGTTGGCGGGCGGCGGACCGGTGCCGGTCGCGCTGTCGTCGATCGTGACCACCCTGAGCGCGCCCTCCGTCTCCCAGCTCACCTACGACCATGTGTCCGCGCTGGTCACCGACGTCCTGGTGGTCCCGGACCGGGAGGCCGTCCAGGGCACGCTGGACCTCGCCGACCACGCCAAGGTGTGGACCGAGCCGGCCGCGGGCTGTCTGCTGCCCGCCGCCCGGCAGGTCGTGGAGCGGGTCGGCCCCGGCGCCCGGCTCGGCCTCGTCGTGTGCGGAGGGAACGCGACGACCGGCGATGTCATGGAGTGGGCGCGGCGGTTCGGACTGCGCTGATCGCCCGCGGGGCCCGATTCCCGCCACGGCCCCGCGATTTCACCGTGTTCGTTTTCACCGGCGCCGCTTTCCGTTTACCGGCGGTTACCGCCAGGTCGGGGCCGAAATCGGCTGCCGCCGGTAAGCGCGCGGGAATTGCGGCGCCCGCAGCGCACCACGGGGAGCTCGCAGGGCCGTTCCGTGCACGCGCCCCGGCTTCTTCTTTTCGCACACCTGCTCGCCGCACGCGGAAAAGCAGAAAAAACGCAGGGTTGTTGGGGATTCGTTGAACGCTCCCCGTCACACGCGTCGTACCTAGGGGAAAGGTGAGAGCCAGGGGTCCAGCGAGGGATGACCATGGGTAAGGCGCACGTCTCCACACACGAGTTGGTCGCCGGAAGGTACCGGCTCGGGGAGGTCCTGCACCGTGAGACGAACCGTGTCTGCTGGTCCGGGGAGGACGTCGGGACCGGACGGCCCCGCCTCCTCACCCAGATCGGCCTGCCACCGGATCCGGACGGCGAGACCTCGCGGCGGGCCACCGCACGCGTCGTCCGCACCTCGGAGGCCATGGCGTCGCTGTGCCCCGGCCGGGTCGCCGAGGTCGTCGACGCCGTCGTGGAGGCCGGCACCCTGTGGACGGTCGGCGAGTGCGTCGACGGCGTTCCTCTGGGTCAACTCCTCGCCCAGCAGGGCACGTTCAACTACGTCCGGGCGGCCCGCATCGGTCTGGAACTGCTGGACGTGCTGGAGGCCGGGCACGGTGAGGGCATCACCCACGGCGAGCTGAGCCCGGACCAGATCCATGTGCGCACGGACGGACCGGTCGTGGTAAGCGGCTTCGGCCTGGCGGGCGCGACACTCGTCCCGCGGGTCACCGCACCGTCGTACGCCTCCCCCGAGCAGGCCCGCGACGATCGCATCGGGCCGGCCGCCGACCTGTGGGCGCTGGGCGCGATCCTCTACACGATGGTCGAGGGACGGCCGCCGTTCCGGGACCGGGACCGGCCCGAGGCCACGCTGCGCGGGGTGGACCGGCTGCCGCTGCGCACCCCGGTGCGCGCCGGGCCGCTCACCCAGGTCGTGCAGGGGCTGCTCCGCAAGGACTCCCGGGAGCGGCTGACCCGCCCGGTGGTCCGCGAGTCGCTCGTGCGGGTGCTGAGCGAGGACCCCGACACGGCGTCGCAGATGATGCGCCGCCCCCGGCTGCGCGGTGGCGGCCACGCCCTGGGTTCCGGCTGGAACCGGCGCGCGATGGCCGCGGGCACGGCCCTCGCGGTGGTCACCGTGGCGGTCGCCGTCCTCGCCGTGACCAGGCAGCTGCCCGGCACCGACACCTCCGCCGCCAACCCGACACCGCGCCCCTCCGCCTCGGGTTCCGGGTCCGGCGCGGGTGCGGGCGCGGGTGAGCGCACCGAGGGCCGTAGCGCCGCGCCGTCCACGAACCCGGCCCCCTCCGCCTCACCGTCCGTCCCCGCTTCCGCGGCCTCGCGTCCCCCGTCCCCGTCCGCTTCGGCCCCGGCCTCCTCCCCCGCCTCCACCGCCACCGCGCTGCCGGCCGGGTTCCGCCGGTACGAGGCGCCGGAGGGGTTCGCCGTCGCCCTCCCCGCCGGCTGGAAGCGGCTGAACACCACCCGGGCGGCGGACAGCGCGTACCGCGTGATCTTCGGCGCGGACGACGACCCGCGCACGCTCGCCGTCACCTACAGCGAACAGGCGGGCCCGGACCCGGTCGCCGTCTGGCGGGACGACGTCGAGCCGGAGCTGCAGGGGGAGGACGGCTACCGCCGGATCGGTGCGATCCGGGCGACGACCTACCAGGGCCACAAGGCCGCCGACATGGAGTGGCTCAGCACCGTCGACGGAACCCGGGTGCGCACCTTCGGCCGCGGTTTCCTGCTCGGCGGCGGCCGCAGTTTCTCGCTGCGCTGGACCACTCCGGCCGCCGACTGGGACGACAGCGCCAACCGTGCGGCGCTCGACGCCTTCCTCCGCACGTTCCGGGAGACGTCGGGCTGAGTCTCAGGCCGGGTTCCGGGGCGCGCCCAGGACGCGGAGCGGGCGGGGGTCCAGCGGGGTCGTCCGCCACCGCGCCGTGAAGGTCCCCTCCGGGAGGGAACAGGTCACGGCCAGCCGGTGCGGTGTCTCCAGGAACACCACATCGGCGACGAGGGTGTCCGCGTCGGTCCATCCCCCGCTCAGCGCGGTCGGCACCGGCTGCTCGGCGACACTCCAGCCGTCACCACCGCCGGCGTCGCCGCCGAGCCGTAGGACGAGCCGGTCGCCACCCTCGGTGAGGGTGATCCGCCAGCCGTCCGCCTCCGGCGTGACGCCGACCGCCGAGAGCGTGGGCCGGTCGGCGCAGACACCGCCGTCCGGCGTGAACAGGGCGTCCCGCCACGCCTCGGCGCGCTCCGGCGGCGCGGGCTTGCCGGGCACCGGTGGCAGCGCGAGCCGGGCCAGCCGCCCGGCGAGTGCTGCGTCGCCGTCCTCCTGGCCTTCCCCGCCCCGCCGCGCGGTCCGGGGAGCCGATGCGAAGGCGGGCAGCAGGTGCGCCCAGACCAGGTCCAGGACCTCCTGCATCTCCGTCGTCGCCCCGGTCAGCGCGACCACGGCGTCCTGCTCGGGCAGCACGAGGCAGAACTGGCCGTACGCGCCGTCCCCCCGGTACCCGTACCCGGGCCGGGACCTCCAGAACTGGAAGCCGTAGCCGTGCTGCCAGTCGGACCGCGCGTCGGGGGCGGTGGCGTCGGCGGTCGCGACGTGCGCGCGGGTCGCGTCGGCCGCCCACCCCTCGGGCAGCAGCCGCCGGCCGTTCCACACACCGTCCCGCAGATACAACTGGCCCAGCCTGGCGATCGCGTCGGTCGCGGCGTGCAGACCGCTGAAGCCCAGTTCACGTCCGTGCCGGTCCCGCTGCCACGCCACTTCGCCGATACCCAGCGGGTCCAGCAGCCGCGGCCGCAGGTAGTCGGTGAGGGACTGCCCGGTGAGGCGCTGGACGATGGCCGCGAGCGTGTAGGTGGCGGGCTGGTTGTAGGCGAAGACGGTCCCCGGGTCGCGGTCCGGCGGCACCAGGAGGAACCCGCGGACCAGTTCGGTCCGGTCGGTCTCGCGGGCCAGGTCGAAGGTCTCGGCGAGATGGCCGCTGGACATCGACGCCACGTGCCGCACCAGCATGGCCCGGCTGCGCGGGTCGGTGATGTCGGCCTCGAACTCCGGGAAGAAGGAGATCACCGGATCGTCGAGACGCAGCAGCCCCTCCCCCACGGCGATCCCGGCGGCCGTCGCCGTGAAGCTCTTGCTCAGCGAGTACAGCAGGTGCGGGCGCTCGGCGGTGTACGGCGCCCACCAGCCGGAGGCCACGAGGTGACCGTGCCTCAGGACCATCACGCTGTGCGGCTCGATACCGGGCGCCGCTTCGAGGGCGTCGAGGAAGGCGTGGACGCCGGACGCGTCGACGCCCTGGGCGGCGGGAGTGCTGACGGGCAGCGGCTGGACAGTCATTCGGTCATCCTCTCCCGCCGCCCGGCCGGTGATCGAGGAGGCGACAGGTCGCCGGAGACCGGTTTTCGGCCCCGTCGACCGGGGACCCGGCCCTTATGGTGCAATTCGGATACACGATGATGACCGAGCAGGCCGGCCCCCGTGACCTCGTCGACCACGTGGTGCGCGCGGAGGAGGCCGGCTACGACTTCTCGGTGACCTCGGACCACTACTTCCCGTGGCTGCGCTCCCAGGGCCACTCGCCGTACGCGTGGAGTGTGCTGGGCGCGGCCGCCCAGGCGACGTCGCGCATCCCGCTGATGACATACGTGACCTGTCCCAGTTTCCGCTACCACCCCGCCGTCGTGGCGCAGAAGGCGGCGACGATGCAGCTCCTGTCCGAGGGGCGGTTCCGGCTCGGCCTGGGATCGGGTGAGAACCTCAACGAGCATGTGGTGGGCGGCGGCTGGCCCTCCGCCGACGTGCGGCACGAGAGGCTCGAAGAGGCCGTGGAGATCATCCGGAGGCTCTTCGAGGGCCGTCACGTCAACCACCGCGGGAAGCACTTCGACGTGGAGTCGGCCCGGCTGTGGGACCTGCCGGACCAGCCGCCGCCGATCGGCATCGCCGTCTCCGGGGAGCGGTCCTGCGCCCTCGCGGGCCGGCTCGCGGACCTCGTCATCGCCACCGAGCCCAAGGCCGGACTCCTCGACGCCTTCGACCGGCACGGCGGCGCGGGCAAGCCCCGCGTGGGTCAACTGCCGGTGTGCTACGACCCCGACCGGGACGTGGCGGTGAAGCGGGCCCACGACCAGTTCCGCTGGTTCGGCAGCGGCTGGAAGGTCAACTCCGAACTGCCGCACCCGGACGCCTTCGAGTCGGCGACCCAGTTCGTCACGCCCGAGGACGTCGCCGGCTCGATCCCGTGCGGCGACGACCCCGAGGACTTCGTGGAGGCCGTACGCCCGTACGCCGAGGCCGGGTTCACGGAGATCGCCCTGGTGCAGATCGGCGGCGACTCGCAGTCGGCGTATCTGGAGTGGGCGGCGAAGAAGCTGCTGCCGGCGCTGCACGACGCGCTCGACTGAAGCGGCACCCACCGCGCCGGCCGCCGCGCGGGGGCGGTGTCCCGCGGACGGCACCGGGGCGCAATAGGCTGCCGGACGGTACCGGCGCGGTCCGCCGCGCGGGTACCGTCCGAGCCCGGTTCTGCCCAGGAGTATCCCCCGTAACCGCAGCGATCTCTCCGCCCGAGACATCCGAGATGTCCGATACGTTCGTGACGTCCCCCGCACCCCTGTCCGACCTCGTGGCGCGGGACGCCCGCGAGTTCGGGACCTACGCGCGGACCGGAGGATGGGCCTTCGGCCTCATGGTGGCCCGCAGCGTCCGCCCCGGCGGCCAGGGCGCCGGCGAGACACCGAAGGTCTCCGCGAAGGAGTTCGCCGAACTCGCCGGCTGCTCCGCCGAGCGCGTCATGCGCTACTACAAGGCGTGGGACCGGGCCGCCGACGACGGCATGGTCCCGCACTTCGAGGCGCTGGCGCCGGGCCAGGAGGTGGAGCTGCCGGACGCCGACGTGTGGCTCGGCTACTACGTCTCCCGCTCCAGCGCCGCCTCCGAGCGCGGCACCGCCATCGCCCAGGCCGCGGAGGCCGAGGGCATCCGGCCGACGAAGGCCCTTGAGGTCGCCGAGAACCCGACCGCGCTGCGCGCCGCGATCCTCGCCGACCCCTCCACCGCCCGTGCGGCCCGCCAGGCGCTCCTGGACCGGGTCCGCGAGGACCCCGAGCTGCAGGCGGAGCTGGCCCGTGACGTGGTGCGCACCGACGACCTGAAGAAGGCCGTCGCCACCGAGAGCCGGGCGGCCGACCGGATCGGATACGTCCGCCAGATCGCCGAGTCCGGGCAGGTCAAGACCCCGGCGGGGCAGACCATCGACGCCCCCACCGACCTCCGCGAGGAGGCCGAACGCCACCTGTCGCTGCTCGACGAGCTCGACGACGGCGAGGACTGCGGCCCCTGGGCCGGCGAGGCCTACGACACCATGAAGTCCCTCGTCGCCGACGTCGTGGAGGCCGATCCCGAACTGCGCGTCCAGGAACGGCGGACGAAGTTCTACAGCAGCCTGCAGAAGGCGACGAAGGTCTTCGAGGAGCTGACCTTCGACGACGCCCAGGACTTCTACGAGGACGACATGGTCGAGCGCCTGGAGGACCTCCAGGAGGCGATCGCCACCTGCATCACGGCGCTGCGCGGTGCGCGCACGAATCCCTCGGAGAGCTGAGCATTTTGTGCGCGGAGGGGGTACTAGAGGGCTCTACGCCCGAACGTGCCCCACGTCCGTCCCCCTCGGAGGCCCCCTCGTGAACTCCTTCACGCACAAATCGCTGGTGGTGCAGCTCCAGGCGGGCGCCACGGACCGCTTCCCGGTGCTCGCCCACCTCAGCTACGACGCCGACGACCCGTTCGCCGTCACCGCGGTGTTCAGCCACGACGGCCGTGTCCTCGCGCAGTGGCGGCTGGACCGGGAGATGCTCGGTGACGGACTGCTGCGGCCGGTGGGCGTGGGCGACGTGCGGATGCGCCCGGTGTCGACCGGCCTGTGGGAGGAGCTGCGCATGGACTTCTACGGCGACGCCCGCGCCGACGGGGAACGCCACCACGCCGTGGTGTTCGCGTGGGCTCCGGGGATCGCCGCGTTCCTGCGCCAGACCCACCAGGTCGTCGCGCCGGGCCGGGAGCAGGTCCGGGTGGACGACTTCCTGGCCGCGGTCATAGCCGGCGGCTGACGAGGGGCCGACCGCGGGGACCGGCAGGGGGCCCCGCACCGCGACGAAGGGGGCGCCCGGCCGGGCGCCCCCGTCGTCGTTCCGCTCCCGGTCAGTCCGTCGTGTGCCG
>NZ_JBEXCW010000034.1:0-82614 GCF_040605435.1 Streptomyces sp. NPDC005574 | reverse complement strand
GCCGTCCCGGCACCGCGGCACCCGCCCCGCAGCGGTCGCCCGGCGGCACGGCCCCCGGCATGGAAGCGCCGTCCCGGCACCGCGGCACCCGCCCCGCAGCGGTCGCCCGGCGGCACGGCCCCACTCCGCAACCACCGTCCCCGCCCCAGGACCCCGACCGACAACCACCGGCCCCGTCAGCGCAGTTGCGCGACGAACGCCTCGTACGCCCGCTCGTCGAAGAGGACGAACCTGACCTCCTCGACCGATGTGGCGGTCCCCCGCACGGTCTCCACCGCGATCCGGGCGGCATCGTCCATGGGCCAGCCGTAGATGCCCGCGGAGACGGCCGGAAAGGCGACCGTGCGGGCGCCGAGCTCGTCCGCGACCCGGAGCGACTCCCGGTAGCAGGAGGCCAGCAGCTGCGAGTGGTCCTCCTCGCGGCTGTGGCGCGGGCCCACCGTGTGGATCACCCAGCGGGCGTCCAGTTCGCCCGCGGTGGTGGCGACCGCCCGGCCCGTGGCCAGGCCCTTGCCATAGTGCGAGGCGCGGAGCCGGCGGCAGTCGGCGAGGATCGCGGGGCCGCCCCGGCGGTGGATCGCGCCGTCGACGCCTCCGCCGCCGAGCAGGGAGGAGTTCGCCGCGTTGACGATCGCGTCGACGCTCTCGCGCGTGATGTCGCCCTGGACGAGCGTGATGGTGGCCATGTCCGTCTTCTACCAGGACCGCCGGGCCGCAACCCCGTCCATTGCGCGGGCGCGGCGCGGGAGCCGCCCCGCTGGCCGGATCACGTCTGGCGCAGCCGCCTCCACACCGCCCTGGCCGCGTTGTGCCCCGACATGCCGTGCACGCCCGGTCCGGGCGGGGTGGCCGAGGAACAGATGAACACGGCGGGGTGCGGGGTGCCGTAGGGGAACAGGGAGAGTTTGGGGCGCAGCAGCATCTGGAGCCCGGAGACCGCGCCGGAGGCGATGTCCCCGCCGACGTAGTTGGCGTTGCGGGCGGCGAGTTCGGGCGGTCCGGCGGTCGCGCGGGCCAGCACACGGTCCCGGAACCCCGGTGCGTAGCGCTCCAGTTGGCGTTCGATCGCGTCGGTGAGGTCCCCGGTCCAGCCGCTGGGGACGTGGCCGTACGCCCAGAAGACCTGCTTGCCGGCCGGGGCCCGCGTGGGGTCGGCGACGCCGGGCTGCACCGTGATGAGGAACGGCCGCTCGGGCGCACGGCGCTCGCGGGACGCGGCCCGCAGCGCCGCGCCGATCTCCCCGCTGTCGGCGCCGATCTGCACGGTCGAGGCGGAGCGCGCCTCCTTCGCCGTCCACGGCACCGGGCCGTCCAGGGCGTAGTCGACCTTGAAGACGCCGGGGCCGTAGCGGTAGCCCGCGTAGTGGTTGCCGAAGCCCGCGATCCTCGCCAGGGCGGTGGGCGAGGTGTCGAAGACGTAGGCGCGGGCGGGCGGCAGGTCGTCGAGGCGCTTGACCTCGTAGTCGGTGTGGACGGTTCCGCCGAGGTCCTTCAGGTAGGCGGCGAGGGCGTCGGAGAGGGACTGGGAACCGCCGCGTGCCACGGGCCAGCCGCGGGCGTGCGCCGCGAGGGCGAAGACCAGGCCGACGGCGCCGGTGGCGAACCCGGTGAGGGGGGCCATCACGTGCGCCACCAGGCCGGCGAACAGGGTCTTGGCGCGCTCGTCCTGGAAGCGGCGGGTCAGCCAGGCCGAGGGCGGCAGTCCGACGAGTCCGAAGCGGGCCAGCGTCACCGGGTCGCGGGGCAGCGCGGTGAGCGGCAGCGACATGAAGTCACGCACGAGCGTGTCCCACCGCGGCAGGAAGGGCTCGACCAGTCTGCGGTACGCCCCCGCGTCGCGCGGCCCGAACGAGGCGGCCGTCTCCGCGACCGAGCGGGAGAGCACGGCGGCGGTGCCGTCGGCGAAGGGGTGGGCCATGGGCAGGTCCGCGTGCAGCCATTCCAGGCCGTAGCGCTCCAGCGGAAGGGCGCGGAAGGCGGGTGAGTTGACGCCCAGGGGGTGGGCCGCCGAGCACGGGTCGTGGCGGAAACCGGGGAGGGTGAGCTCCTCGGTGCGCGCGCCGCCGCCCACGGTGTCCCGGGCCTCGAAGACGGCCACGGAGAAGCCGCGGCGGGCCAGCTCCACGGCAGCGGTCAGCCCGTTGGGCCCCGCACCCACCACGACCGCATCGAGCATCGACGGCACCTTCGGACCCCTTCGTCAGCCGGTGGCCAGAGGATCAGGATAGGCCGCGGAACGGACGGCACCCGGCCCAGGTCGGTATCTCCGGGCGCAACCCCTCACAACCTCCCGTTCGGATCAGGACGCGCTCAGCAGCTCCCGCACCCGGCGGGCCGTGGCCGCGTCGCGGGCCGCGGTGAACGGGAGTTCGTTGCCGCCCCTGATGCGGAACGGCTCACCCGTGCGGGTCAGGTGGACGCCGCCCGCCTCCTCGACCAGCAGCAGACCCGCCGCGTGGTCCCAGGCGGCCTCCCAGGAGAAGGCCGTGGCGTCCGACTCGCCACGGGCGACGGCGAGGTACTCCAGGCCGGCCGAACCGCACGCGCGCGGGGCCACGCCGTCCGTCCACAGGCCCAGCAGGGCGCGCTTCTGCTCCTGCGTCGTGTAGTCCGGGTGGGACGTGGCCACCCGCAGGTCGTGGCCGGGCCGGGCAGGACCTGCGTACAGGCGCTCGCCGTCGAGGAACGCGCCCCGCCCGCGTATCGCCGTGGCCAGCTGGTCGTGCGCGGGCGCGTAGGTCCAGGAGGCGCGCACGACGCCGTCGAGCGCGAGCGCGACCAGGGTGCAGAAGCCGGGGTCGCCGTGCACGAACTGCCGGGTGCCGTCGACCGGGTCGACGATCCACACCGGCGCCTCGCCCTGGATCGCGCCGTACACCGAGGGATCGGCGTGCACCGCTTCCTCGCCGACCACGACGGAGCCGGGCAGCAGGGTGCCGAGCGCCTCGGTGAGGTACTGCTCGGCCTTGCGGTCGGCGTCCGTCACCAGGTCGTGCGGGCCGGTCTTCTGGTCGACCTCGTGCGCGGCGAGGCGGCGGAAGCGGGGCAGGATCTCGGCGGCCGCCGCCTTGCGGACGGCTTCCTCCACCTCGGCACCGTGGCGGGCGAGAAACTCGTCGATGGTTTCCGTTGTCTCGATCATGTCCCCATGAGAGCACGCGCCACTGACAATCCCCGCCCAGCCCGTGCACCACGGGTGGAATCGGCATGAACACCCGGGTCCGGCACACAGCCGCCCGAACCGGCCGGCCTCAGCGTCCGACGGCGTACCCCTGCATGCCGCGCGGGTTCGCGGCCGCCGACAGGATCCCGGTCTCCGGGTCCCGCGCGACCGCGCACAGTCGGCCCTCGGACCAGGCCGCGCCCACCGTCACGTCGTGGCCGCGCCGCCGCAGTTCCGTGACGACGGCCGGGTCGGTGCGGGACTCCACCGTGACGCTTCCCGGTCGCGTGCCGCGCGGGAAGAAGGAGCCGGGGAAGCTGTCGTTGTGCCAGTTCGGGGCGTCGATCGCGCCCTGGAGGTCGAGGCCGCCGCGCACCTGTCCGCGCAGGGCCACCGCCAGGAAGAAGTGCAGCTGCCACTGGTCCTGCTGGTCCCCGCCGGGTGTGCCGAACGCCAGCACGGGCGCCCCGTCGCGCAGGGCGATCGAGGGGGTGAGCGTGGTGCGCGGCCGGCGGCCCGGGGTGAGGGAGTTCGGCAGACCCTGCTCCAGCCAGGTCATCTGGAGCCGGGTGCCGAGCGGAAAGCCCAGTTCGGGCACGACGGGGTTGGACTGGAGCCAGCCCCCGCTGGGCGTGGCCGCGACCATGTTGCCCCAGCGGTCGACGACGTCGAGGTGGCAGGTGTCCCCGCGGCTCGTCCCGTCGGGGGAAATCTCCGGCTCGCCGGGCACGGCGGACGTCGGAGGCTTGGCGACCGTCGGCTCACCGGCCCAGCCGGCCGTCGACCCGGCCGCCCACCCGGCCGTCGGCCCGCCCGCCCGCGCGTGCGCGGGTTCCCCGACGACCGCCACGGTCGGCTCGCCGGACCCCGGCGGGTACTGGCCGAGGGCGTCGCCGCCCGCCCCGCGCGCGTACGCGCACAGGCGCGGGGTGCGCCCGCCCGGTGTGCCGGGCCGCAGTTCGTACGAGGCCTTGTCGCCGACGAGTTCACGCCGGGCCGCGTTGTACCGCGCCGAGAGCAGTTCGCGCAGCGGCACCTCGGCCGCGTCCCCGTACCAGGCCTCCCGGTCGGCCATGGCCAGCTTGCAGCCCTCGATCAGCAGATGGACGTAGTCGGCCGAGCCGTACCGGGGCAACTCATGTGGCAGCAGGGCGAGTTGCTGAAGCAGGACGGGACCCTGGCTCCAGGGGCCCGCCTTGCACACCCTCCAGCCGTTCCAGTCGTACGTCGCCGGCTCCTCGTAGGTCGCGGACCACCCGGCGAGGTCGGCGGCCGTCAGGGTGCCGGTGTGGCGCTCCCCGCTGGTGTCCAGGGTGGGCCGGCCCGCCTGCCGCACCAGGGCCTCGGCGATGAAGCCGGTGCGCCACACCTCCCGTGCCGCCTCGATCTGCGCCACCCGGTCCCCCGCGCCGGCGACCTCGGCGAGCAGCCGTCTCCAGGTGGCGGCGAGGGCGGGGTTGCGCAGGAGCCTCCCCGGCCGGGGCGCGCTGCCGCCGGGCAGGTACACCTCCGCCGACGAGGTCCACTCCGTCTCGAACAGCTCCCGTACCGTCTCGACGGTCGCGCCGATGTTCTCCACCGGCGCGTGCCCGTGCTCGGCGTAGCCGACGGCGTACGCCAGGACGTCGGCGAGACGCTTGGTGCCGTGGTCGCGCAGCAGGAGCATCCAGGCGTCGAAGGCGCCGGGGACGGCCGCCGCGAGCGGGCCCGTGCCCGGGACCAGTTCGAGACCGAGGCCCCGGTAGTGGGCGGGGGTCGCACCGGCCGGAGCGACGCCCTGTCCGCACAGGACCCGGACCTCGCCGCCCGCCGGGGCGAGCAGGATCGGCACCTCGCCGGCCGGCCCGTTGAGGTGCGGCTCGACGACGTGCAGCACGAAGGCGCCGGCCACCGCCGCGTCGTAGGCGTTGCCGCCGCTCTCCAGCACGGCCATCGCGGACTGCGAGGCCAGCCAGTGCGTGGACGACACCATTCCGAAGGTGCCCTGGAGGGTGGGGCGGGTGGTGAACACGGGCGGACTCCTCACTGCGCGGCGGCCGGTCCGGCGATCGTACGCACCGCGTCCCCCGCGCCCGCGGGCCTCACCCGGCCGGCGCGGACCGGGGAGCGGACCGGGGAGCGGACCCGCGAACCCGCACTCCCTCGAGACATAACAGGACACTCAACGCATCGACGGCGGGCCCCAGTCACCGCACAGGCACGGAGCGAGTTCGGCCTTCCGCCCCACAGGGACTCGTGTGACACTGGCGTCCCCCGCCCGCCGTGCGGACCTCCGCACCCTCCCCCCACGAGAAGTGCGCTGTGCAATCCCTGCCTCTGCCGCTCACCCTCACCGCGCGTCTGTCTCCGGTCGTCGTGCTCGCCGCGGCCGGCTGGGCGCTGTCGTCCGGCCCGCTCGCCCCGGCACCGAAGACGGAGCACACGGCGGACGGGAGGACGGCCGCCACCCAGTCGCCCACCGCCCCCTCGACGTCGGCCGCCTCCAGGACGTACGCCGCCGCGCCCGCGCCCTGCGGCAGCGTGACCACGAAGACGATCACGGCGCTGGTGCCGGGCGCGAAGACGGCGGGCAAGGAGATCCCCTCCACGGACACGAAGGCGCGCCGCACCTGCTCCTGGAACGCGCTCAAGGGCTTCGACTACCGCTGGCTGGACGTGTCCTTCGAGCTCACCGCCTCCGACGAGGCGGCGCGGAAGTCGTACAAGGAGCGGCTCGCGGACAAGAGCGGTGGCGGTGCCGTCCCGGGGCTCGGCGACGCGGGGTACTCCGTCGTCAACCTGACCACCGAGGACAAGCAGCAGACGCGCGAGGGCGTGGTGATCGCCCAGGTGTCCAACGCGCTGGTGGTCGTCACCTACAACGGCAGTGACTTCGAGTCGAAGAAGGCGCCGAGCACGGACGTGATCAACAAGGGGGCCATCAAGGCCGCCAAGGAGGCGGTGGCGGCGCTGGAGGGCGGCCAGAAGGTCTGACCGCCCCCGTTCGGCGTGGGTCCTACGCCTCCAGGCGGTCCCTGCCCCGGGCCAGCATCAGCGCGAGGTACAGCACCGTCGAGGTGCCGAGGCCCACCGCCCAGCCGTAGTCGGCGAGCGACTTCAGCGCGGGGATCGGCCGGCCGTCGACCAGCGGGTGGAAGTCGGCGCCGCCGACGGCCAGCACGCCGCCGACCAGGAAGGCGGCCACCGCCCGCCAGTTCCAGCCACCGTCGTACCAGTAGCGTCCGCCGGTGCGGTAGAGGTCGGTGAGGTCGAGCTTGCCGCGGCGCAGGATCCAGTAGTCGGCGATGAGGATGCCGGCGACCGTGCCGAGCAGACCGCCGACCAGGCCGAGCCAGGTGAAGATGTAGCCCTGCGGGTCCGAGTACAGCTTCCACGGGAAGATCAGCACGCCGAGCACGCAGGTGGTGAGCGCGCCCGCCCGGAAACTGATCCTGCGGGGCGCGATGTTGGAGAAGTCGAAGGCCGGCGAGACCAGGTTGGCCGCGATGTTCACGGACAGGGTCGCCACCAGCACGGTGACCAGCGCGAACAGCAGGCCCACGACGTTGTCCGTCTTCGCGGCCAGCTGTACCGGGTCCCAGATCGTCTCGCCGTAGACCGCCTGCGAGCCGGAGGTGACCAGCACCGACAGGAAGGCGAACAGGGTCATGGTGGTCGGCAGTCCGAGCGCCTGTCCCCAGGTCTGCGCCTTCTGGCTCCTGCCGTACCGGGTGAAGTCCGGGATGTTCAACGACAGCGTCGACCAGAAGCCGATCATGCCCATGAGGGAGGGCCAGAACAGTTTCCAGAAGTCGGCGCCCCAGCCGAGCTTCGAGGGCTGGTCGAGCAGCGGGCCGAAGCCGCCCGCCTTGTCGCTCATCCAGATCAGCATCACGACCGCGCCGACGAGCACGAAGGGCGCCGCCCAGTTCTCGAAGCGGCGGATCGTCTCCATGCCCCGGTAGATGATCGCGATCTGCAGCACCCAGAACAGCGCGAACGACAGCCACATGGTCCAGGCGTAGCCGCCGATGTGCGAGGCGTTCGCCCAGCTGTCGCCGATCAGTTTGCCGGCCAGGAAGTAGATGGCCTCGCCGCCGATCCAGGTCTGGATACCGAACCAGCCGCAGGCCACCAACGCCCGCACGACGGCGGGGAGGTTGGCGCCGCGGACGCCGAAGGAGGCGCGGGCGAAGACGGGGAAGGGGATGCCGTACTTGGGTCCCGCGTGCCCGGTGAGCAGCATCGGGACCAGCACGATCAGGTTGGCCAGGGCGATGGTGAGCACCGCCTGCTTCCAGTCCATGCCGACGGCGATCAGTCCGGAGGCCAGGGTCCAGGAGGCGGTGTTGTGGGCCATGCCGACCCACAGGGCGGAGAAGTTGTACGTGGTCCAGGTGCGCTTCTCCACCGGAACCGGCAGCAGGTCCGCGTTGGCGTAGGGGCCGCTCGGGGCGGCGGCGCCCGGGGCGAGCTCCACCCGGCCGTCGGCGAGGGTGACTTGGGCGGACGGCGGTATGGCCGTGGGAGCGGTGTCGGTCATGGGCAGGCCAATCGATCAGGTGGGACGGGAGAGGCCGTGCGGGCGGTGCCGGTGGGGGGTACTGCCCCCTTCCCTGAACGGGACTGCGGGAAGGGGGAGATCGGTGGGGTCGGAGACGGCAGGGGCGGCCGGGCGGGGGGACCGGCGGGTCAGCCGTTGACGGCCGGGATCACCGTCGCGCCGTAGGCGTCGATGGTGGCTTCCTGGGCGTCGTGCATGTCGTAGACGGCGAACTGGTCGACGCCCAGCTCGCGCAGCGCGTTCAGCTTCTCGACGTGCTTCTCGGCCGGGCCGACGACGCAGAACCGGTCGACGATCTCGTCGGGCACGAACTGCGTGTCGGGGTTGTCGCTGCGCCCGTGGTGCGAGTAGTCGTAGCCCTCGCGGGCCTTGATGTAGTCGGTGAGTTCGTCGGGTACGGCACCGGAGTGCTCGCCGTACTTGGAGACCAGGTCGGCAACGTGGTTGCCGACCATCCCGCCGAACCAGCGGCACTGCTCGCGCGCGTGGGCGAGGGCTTCCGGCGAGTCGTCCGCGGTGACGTAGGCGGGAGCGGCGACGCAGATCTTCACCTCGGACGGGTCGCGCCCGGCGGCGACGGCCGCGTCCTTCACCGCCTTGACCATGTACTCGGTGAGGTAGAGGTCGGCGAGCTGGAGGATGAACCCGTCGGCCTCCTCGCCGGTCATCTTCAGCGCCTTGGGCCCGTACGCGGCCATCCACACGGGGAGTTCGGCGCCCGGCCTGATCCACGGGAACCTGATCACCGTGCCGCCGAGGTCGGCCTCGTCGCCGCGGCCCAGGGCCCGGATGACCTTCATCGCCTCGCTGATGCGGGCCAGCGTGTTGGGCTTGCGGCCCGCGACCCGCATCGCGGAGTCGCCGCGGCCGATGCCGCACACGGTGCGGTTGCCGAACATGTCGTTGAGGGTGGCGAAGGTGGAGGCGGTGACCTCCCAGGTGCGGGTGCCCGGGTTGGTGACCATCGGGCCGACCGTCAACTTCGTCGTGTTGGCCAGGATCTGACTGTAGATCACGAACGGCTCCTGCCACAGCACGGCGGAGTCGAAGGTCCAGCCGTGGGTGAAGCCGCTCCGTTCGGCGCGCTTCATCAGGCTGATGACCCGCGAGGCCGGCGGGTCGGTCTGCAGGACGAGTCCGAAGTCCATGAGCGCCACTCCTAGTTGAGGTACTGACAGGTGGAGCGCGGGGTGTAGACGCCGTGACCCGCGCGTCCGGTGTACTCCCGCTCGGTGATGACGCTCTCGCCGCGTGAGAGGACCGTCTCGACCCGGCCGGTGAGGCGCCTGCCCTCGTACGCCGAGTAGTCGACGTTCATGTGGTGCGTCTCGGCGGACACGATCTGCTCGGCGTGCGGGTCGTAGACGACGATGTCGGCGTCGGCGCCCGGGGCGATGGTGCCCTTCTTCGGGTACATGCCGAACATACGGGCCGGGGTGGCGCAGGCGATCTCGATCCAGCGACGGCGCGTGATGTGTCCGTCGACCACGGCCTGGTGCAGCAGGTCCATGCGGTTCTCGACGCCCGGCAGACCGTTGGGGATCTTCGAGAAGTCGCCCCGGCCGAGCTCCTTCTGCCCCACGAAGCAGAAGGGGCAGTGGTCCGTCGACACCACCTGGAGGTCGTTGGTGCGCAGGCCCCGCCACAGCGCCGCCTGGTGCTCGCGCGGCCTGAGCGGAGTGCTGCACACGTACTTCGCACCCTCGAAGTCGGGCTCCGCGAGATTGTCGGTGGACAGGAACAGGTACTGCGGGCAGGTCTCGCCGAACACGTTCAGGCCCTCGTCGCGGGCCCGGGCGAGTTCGGCGACCGCCTCCTGCGCGGAGACGTGCACGACGTACAGGGGTGCCCCCGCCACCTGCGCGAGCTTGATGGCCCGGTGGGTGGCCTCCGCCTCCAGCAGGGCCTTGCGGACCTCGCCGTGGTAGCGGGGGTCGGTCTCGCCGCGCGCCAGGGCCTGTTCGACCAGGACGTCGATGGCGATGCCGTTCTCGGCGTGCATCATGATCAGGCCGCCGTTCTCGGCGGAGCGCTGCATGGCGCGCAGGATCTGGCCGTCGTCGCTGTAGAAGACGCCCGGGTAGGCCATGAACTGCTTGAAGGAGGTGACACCTTCCTCGACGAGGTGGTCCATCTCCTTGAGCGTCCCCTCGTTCACGTCGGAGACGATCATGTGGAAGCCGTAGTCGATCGCGCAGTTGCCCTCGGCCTTGGCGTGCCAGGCGTCCAGGCCCGCGCGCAGGGACTGCCCGACGCTCTGCACCGCGAAGTCGACGATCGTGGTCGTCCCGCCCCAGGCGGCGGCCCGGGTGCCGGTCTCGAAGGTGTCGGAGGCGAAGGTGCCGCCGAACGGCAGCTCCATGTGGGTGTGGGCGTCGACCCCGCCCGGGATGACGTACTTGCCGGTGGCGTCGATGGTCCGCTCGGCGGTCCACGCCTCGGCGGCCGCGGTGCCGGACGCGGCGAGGGCGGCGATCCGCCCGTCCTCGACCAGGACGTCGGCGTGGATCTCGTCGGACGCGGTGATGACGAGGCCACCACGGATGACGGTACGGCTCATGCTCGCTCTCCTTCCGGTCGTGCGTGCGCTGGTGCGTGCACGGGGGGAGTCCCGCTGCTGTCAGGGGCTGTGGTCAACGCTGTTTCCTCACAGGGGAGTCGATGGGGCCCGCGGGCCCGGCCCCCGTGCGCCGGGCCCGCGGGTGCTGGTCCGGTGCCGGTCAGGGGGCGGTGAGCGGGGAGTACGCGTCGGGACGGCGGTCGCGGTAGAACTGCCAGCGGTCGCGCACCTCGCGCAGCTTGGCGAGGTCCAGGTCGCGCACGACCAGTTCCGTCTCCTTGTCGCCGGCCACCTCGCCGACGAACTGGGCCTCGGGGTCGACGAAGTACGACGTCCCGTAGAAGTCGTTGTCGCCCAGTTCCTCGACACCGACCCGGTTGATGGCGCCGACGAAGTACTCGTTGGCGGCGGCCGCGGCCGGCTGCTCCAGCTGCCACAGGTAGGCGGACAGGCCGCGGGAGGTGGCCGAGGGGTTGAAGACGATCTCGGCGCCCTCCAGGCCGAGGGCGCGCCAGCCCTCCGGGAAGTGCCGGTCGTAGCAGATGTAGACGCCGATCCGGCCGACGGCCGTGTCGAAGACGGGCCAGCCGCTGTTGCCCGGGCGGAAGTAGAACTTCTCCCAGAAGCCGGGCACCTGCGGGATGTGGTGCTTGCGGTACTTGCCGAGGTACGAGCCGTCCGCGTCGATCACGGCGGCGGTGTTGTAGAGGACGCCCGGCTGCTCCTCCTCGTACATCGGAAGGACGAGGACGAGACCCAGTTCCCTGGCGAGTGCCTGGAAGCGCTTGACGATCGGGCCGTCGGGAATCTGCTCGGCGTACTCGTAGAACGCCTTGTCCTGGACCTGGCAGAAGTACGGTCCGTAGAACAGCTCCTGGAAGCACAGGACTTGGGCACCCTGCGCGGCGGCGTCGCGGGCCGCCTGCTCGTGCACCTGGATCATGGACTCCTTGTCGCCCGTCCAGGCGGTCTGGAAGAGGGCGGCACGGATCACTGTGCTCATCGGGACCTCCGGTCGCTCGGTGTGCGAGAAGACTAGGAAGTCCGAAATCAGGCTTTGAGTTGCACGGTGTCACGTCTGCGGGCAGGCAGCGTGCCACGGTGTCACCCTGTCGTGGGCCCATGTTTCACCGCCGTTTTCCCAGGTGGTTCTGCGTTTCCGCACTGTTTCCCGGTGTCGTCTCACGCCTGTTGCGCGTCGTGCGCGAGGAGCGCGATGTGCACCGAGGCGGCCTGCTCGAAGTCGTCGAGGTCCACGCCCAGCCGGGCCTGTATCGCCTCCAGGCGGCGGTACAGCGCGGGCCGGGACACGTGGTGGAGCTGCGCCGTGCGGGACTTGTTGCGGCCGCTGGCGAGATACGTCCGCAGCACGGCGAGCAGGTCCTCGCCGGCCTCGCACAGCAGCCCGTCCAGTTCACGTTCCGCGAAGGACTGCACGTGCGGGTCGTCGCGCAGCAGTCTGATCAGGCCCCGCAGATGGACGTCCTTGAGGCGCACGACGGCGGGCAGGTCCAGGGCGGCCGAGGAGTCGGCCACGGCGTCGGCGACGTGCCGCGCCTCGCGCAGACCGGCCGGCACGTCGTCCCAGGCGGTGCGCGCGTCGGCGGCCGCCACCACCGCCTTGGTGGACCCCGACTCCGAGCGCAGCCGGGCCGCGAAGTGCGCGGTGAGCGCCTGGTCGTCCTGGTCGCGGGCGAGGCTGAGCAGGACGGCGGTGGCCCGGTCGGCCAGCTCGGCGACGAGGCCGGTCAGGCCCAGCATGCGCAGGACCCGGTCGAGCTGGGCCGGCTCGCCGTGCTGGACGACGAGCGGGACGAAGGTGCGCCGGTTGACGGGCAGTCCGGCCGCGCGGGCCCGCGGCAGCAGCTGCCGCGCCGGTACGACCCCGGAGACCAGGTCGGTCATCAGGCTCTGCGCGGACTGCTCCTCCCAGGTGTGCGCGGAGGTGCCGCCGAGCATCCGGTGCAGGACGAGGGCCTCGGCGGCACGGTCGGCGAGCAGGCGCCCGGTGGCGGTGTCGCCGCGGTGCCCGCACAGCGTGATCCGGCCCCAGCGCTCACCGCGCCCGGCGAGTTCGGCGCGGACCCAGCCGTCGACCTCGCTGCCGCCGGCCTGCCGGGAGATGCGCTCCCAGTCGCGCAGCACGTCGTCGACGGCCGGCCGCTCCCCCGCCGTGGCGAGTACGCGGTGGGCGAGGTTGGTGACGACGACGGGGCAGCCGCCGTGCTGCGCGATCTCGTCGAGCAGGCGCTGCAGGGGCGCGCCCGCGGTGATGAGTCCGGTGAGCGCGGTCCGGACCGCCTCCGAGAGGCTGACGGCGGCGAACTCCCGCCGCACCAGCCGGGACTGGACCTCCTCCGTCAGTGCGGCGAAGGGGAACGGCCGGTGCAGCACGATCATGGGCAGTCCGCACCGCTCGGCGGCCCGGCGCATCACGTCCGGCGGCGCCGGGAACGCGCGGCCCAGCCCGAGCACGAGGGCCGCGGCCTCCGCGCGGTGCAGGGACTGGACGTACTCGGCCTGCGCGGCGTCGTCGCCGGCGAGCAGCACACCGGTGGTGAGGACCATCTCGCCCCCGGTGAGCATCACGCCGACGTCGGGGGCCTCGGCGACGTGCACCCAGCGCACCGCCCGGTCGAGGCGGCTCGCACCGGCCACCACCTCGGGCTCGCCGGCGAGCACGCGTTCCAGCGCGAGGACCTGGCGCACCGACAGGGACTGCTCCAGCTGCTTCTGGTGCTCCGGGACGGTCATCGCGGCCCCCTCCTCTGCTTGGGCCCGGTCCGGGCGCCGCGGCCCGCGCCGGGAACCCGGCCGCGTCCGGTCCGAGTGGGACCGCCGCGCGCTCGGCTCCCGAGCCCGGGCCCGCCTCCGACGCTCACCCGCCCTGCTACCGGACGCTCCGCAGGGCGCGTTCGAGGATGGCGGCGCCCTCCTCGGCCTCGGCGACGGTGAGGGACAGCGGCGGGGCGACCCGCAGGGCGCTGGTGTCGTGGCCGCCGCCCTTGCCGATGAGCAGCCCCTGCGCGCGGGCCGTCTCCAGCACGGCGGCCGCCGCGTCGGGGTCGGCCCGGTCGGTGCCGGGTCTGACCAGCTCGACACCGATCATGAGTCCCCGGCCGCGCACCTCCCGTACGCCCGGAATCTGCGCCGCGACGCCCCGCAGCCGCTCGATGAGCATCCCGCCGACCCGCCGGGCGTTGCCCTGGAGGTCGTGTTCCAGCAGGTACGCAAGGTTGGCGAGGCCCGCGGCCATGGTGATCTGGGTGCCGCCGAACGTCGAGATGCTGTTGGCGTCCAGGCAGTTCATGATCTCCGCGCGGGCGACGACCCCGCCGATGGACATCCCGTTGCCGATGCCCTTGGCGAAGGTGAGCATGTCCGGCGGGCCGTTGCGGGCGTGCGCCTGCCAGCCCCAGAAGTGGTCGCCGGTGCGGCCCCAGCCGGTCTGCACCTCGTCGGCGATCCACAGGATGCCGCGTTCCTGGAGCACCTCGCGGAAGGCCGCGTACAGGCCGTCCGGCGGTGAGGTGAATCCGCCGACGCCTTGCACGGGTTCGGCGATCAGGGCCGCGGGGGGCCGGGTGTGGCCGAGGAGGTCCCGGAGGTCGTCGACGCAGGCGGCCACGAAGTCGTCGTCGCCGAGCGCGGCGAAGGGGCCGCGGGTGCGCACCCCGCCGTGGACGTACAGCGTCTGCAGCGGGGACAGCGAGGTCGGGGACCAGCCGCGGTTGCCGGTGATGCCGACCGCGCTGAAGGAACGGCCGTGGTAGCTGTTGCGCATCGCGAGGACCGTGTTGCTGCGCCGGTACGCCGTCGCCAGCATCAGGGCCGTGTCGTTGGCCTCCGTGCCGGAGGTGGTGAAGAAGACCCGGGCGTCCGGGATGCCCGACAGCTGGGCGATGCGCTCGGCCAGCTCCACCATCGGCCGGTTGAGGTACAGGGTGGACGAGTGGACGATCCGCCCGGCCTGCTCGGCGACCGCCTTCGTCACCTCGGGCAGCGCGTGCGCGGTCATGGTGGTGAGGATGCCGCCGAAGAAGTCGAGGTACCGGTTCCCCTCGGAGTCCCAGACGTGCCGGCCCTCGCCGTGCGTGATCTCCAGCGGTTCGTCGTAGTAGAGGGCGAGCCAGTCGGGCAGCACGGCCCGGTGGCGCGCGTACAGGTCGTTCACGGCCGCACCAGCCCGTCGTACGCGTCGGGACGGCGGTCGCGGTAGAACGCCCACTGCTGCCGCACCTCCTCGACGAGGTCGAAGTCGAGGTCGCGGACGACGAGTTCCTCCTTGCTGTCGCTGGCGACCTCCCCCACGAACTGGCCGCGCGGGTCGACGAAGTAGCTCGTGCCGTAGAAGTCGTTGTCGCCGTACTCCTCCTGGCCGACGCGGTTGATCGCGGCGACGAAGTACTCGTTGGCTACGGCGGCGGCGGGCTGCTCCAGCCGCCACAGGTGGGAGGACAGCCCGCGGTGGGTGGCGGAGGGGTTGTAGACCAGCTGGGCGCCGTTGAGGCCGAGCTGGCGCCAGCCCTCCGGGAAGTGGCGGTCGTAGCAGATGTAGACGCCGACCTTGCCGACCGCGGTGTCGAAGACGGGCCAGCCGATGTTGCCCGGCTTGAAGTAGTACTTCTCCCAGAAGCCCTTGACCTGCGGAATGTGGTGCTTGCGGTACTTGCCGAGGAAGGTGCCGTCGGCGTCGATGACGGCCGCGGTGTTGTAGTAGAAGCCGGACTGCTCGACCTCGAAGACCGGGACGACGATCACCATGCCGGTCTCGCGCGCGAGCTCCTGCATACGACGGGTGGTCGGCCCGTCGGGCACCGGCTCGGCCCAGCGGTAGTGCTCCGGTTCCTGGACCTGACAGAAGTAGGGAGCGTTGAACACTTCCTGGAACCCGATGACCTTGGCGCCCTGCCGGGCCGCCTCACGGGCGTGCTCCTCGTGTTTCGCCACCATGGACTCGGTGTCGCCGGTCCAGGTGGCCTGGACCAGAGCGGCGCGTACGACGTTGGCCATGAGCTGCTCCTTCGACGGGACGCCAAAGCCTCTACGCCCGTAGACGAAAGCCGTAGAGGGTCGAACGTAAGCCTCCGGGAGAGGCTTGCCAAGACCATCGTCGTTAACCCGCGGAGTCGATCACGTTTCACACTCCGGTGGGCGAGCCGCAGGGCCGATCAGGCGGTGAAGCCCGCCACCCGCAGTGCGTGGACCAGATCCCAGTGGCGCTCCTCGGAGACGCCCCGGGCGGCCTCCAGCAGCAGCGGCACGAGCGTCCGCGGGCCCGGCTCGGCGCTGCGCGCCGCCTCCTCCGGGGTGCGGACGCGGACGTAGGCGTCGAGCAGCGCGCGGATCTCGCGGAGGCGGTCCTCGGCGGCCAGCGTGAGGACGGCCCGCCCTATCTCGGCGGCCGGCCGGGCCACGCCCTGGCGCAGGATCTGCTCGCCGTCGGTGCCGCGCCCGGCCGCGACCAGCGCGTCGGCCGCGGCGACCAGCCGGTCGGCGGGCAGGGAGGCGGCCTCCCACAGGAGGGTCGCCCAGTCCGCGCCGAGCCCCGTGCGCTGCATCTCGGCGGCGAGGAGCGGGAAGCGGGCGGCGGGCCAGTACGCGATCTCGACCAGCAGGGCGTGCGCCTCCCCGCTGCGGCCCTGCCGCCGCAGCCGGACGAGGGTCGCGACCGTCTCGGCGGTCTCCCGCCCCGCCTCCGCGTCCAGCGGCTCGGGCCGCTGCCGGGGCGGCTCGGGGGCCTCCGCGGCCCCGGCGAAACGCGCCCCGCGCGGGCTGCGACCGGTGGCCGGCCGCGACACGGGAGCGGCCGCGCTCTCCGGCGGTACGACGGCGGGGGCGGCCTCCTCCCCGGCGTCCGCCATCCCGGCGAACCGGGCACTGCCCCGCCGACGCTTGCGCTGCTTCGGGACGGTGTCGGGGGTGGGGGTCGGGGTGCGGGTGGGGACAGTGCCCAGGGCGGGTCGGTGTGCGGTGGGGGTGTGTGGGCCGGGTTCGGCGGAGGGGGGTGTGGTGGTCTGGGCGAGATCAGTGTGGTCGGTCTGATCGGTGAGGTCGGTCCGATCGGTGCGACCAGCGTGTCCGGCGGGTCCGGCTTCTCCGTGGGAGGGGGTGTGATCGGTGCCGGTGGCCCAGGGGGCCTGGTCCGCGTCGGCGGCGTGGGGGGTGCGGTGATCACCGGCGGCCCGGGTGGCCGGGGAGCCGCCGGCGGTGTGGGCCTGGGAGAAGTCGCCGGCCGTGCGGGCCTGGGTGTACTCATCGGTTGCGCGGGCCGGGGTGTACTCGTCGGCCGTGCGGGCCGGGGCGTACTCGCCGGTGCCGTGAGCCGGGGTGTACTCGTCGGCCGTGCGGCCCGGGGTGTACTCGCCGGTGCCGTGAGCCGGGGTGTACTCGTCGGCCGTGCGGCCCGGGGTGTACTCGCCGGTGCCGTGAGCCGGGGCGTACTCGTCGGCCGTATGCGCGCTGGGCGTCGGCTGATGGTCGCCGGTTCGTTCCGGGCCGGTGGGGCCGCCCTCCCGCGCGCCCGTCGCGCGGGGCACGTCGCGTTGCTGCGGCAGGCCGGCGAACCCGGCGTCGGACCCGGCACGACCGCTACCACCCCACGGTGCGCCGCCCGGTCCACGCGGGTCCGACCGCGCCTGCCCCTCGACCCTGCGCCGGTCCAGCTCGGCAGCGCGGGAGCGGAGTTCGGAGCAGCGGCGGGTGGCCCGTTCATGGTCGTCTCGGGCCCAGGCGAGGTCGAGACGGATGGCGTCGGCCTCCTCCTGGGTGGTGGCCGAGGCGAGCGACCGGTTCAGGTCCGCCTGGCGTTCGGCGGCGTACCGCTGCTCGCGGAGCATCACGTCGAACCGGTCACCGAGGGCGTCCCGGCCGCCGGGACGGTCGTCGTGGGCGGCGACGGCGGCGGAGTGCAGCGTCCGGGCGCGTCCCGTCTCGGCGGTGGCCAGGGTGGGGCCGTAGCCGGCCGCGAGGTCCTGGAGGAGCGCCTCCACCACGTCCCAGGGCGGAATCTCGTGTCCGTCGAGGCAGGCTCGCATGCCGTCCGGGTCGCGCTGCCAGAACACGGCGCTCCAGCCGTCGCGCTGATCCACGCGCGCCAGCAGACCGTTCAGGTAGTTCGCGAACTCCCGCACCTGTCCCGGGAGTTGATCCACAGCCATTGCCCAACTCCCGCCAGACCGGAGCACTCCGGTCCGTAGGGAACACCAGTCGTGTTACGGCGTCGCTACGGTCAGTTTTCCACGGGAAACGCAGACGCTGTCCGACACCCGGCGCGGCAGCGCGGGACCGGACCGGCGCCCCGGGCGCACGCCCCGCCCCACCAGGCGACTTGCCGCGATCATGACCGGCGCCCGCTCTTCCTTTGAACGAGGTCCTGCCTCGAATCGAGCCTGGGGACAAGGGAGTCGAAGGGCCGGAACCTGAGGTGGGGCGACCGGATCCCACCCCTGGGCGGGCTCGCCCGCCCGGGCGCGTCTCCTGAAGGTGCTGTGCACCGGCGATCGTGCGATCGTGTTCTACGAGCGCGAAGGCGGCCCACGCCCGCGTGGCACCCCGGGGCTGTGTCTCCACCGAGCCCCGGCGGCCCGTCGCCCTCCGCTGTCCGGGACCGCCCGAACGCCCCGGCCGGCGTGGTGGTGAGCCGCCCCACCGAGCCCGGGTGAGGGTCGGCGGCAGGGGCACGGGCCGAGGCCGGTCGCAGGTGTGGCCGGGACACGTCCGGGCACTCGCGCCGCACCCGGCACGTCGACCAGCAAGCGCGTCCCGGACCGCGCCGGGGGCGCCGGAACGGACTGACAAGGCCATGAGCAGCGGCTACACGAATCCCGAGGGCTACGGCCCGGACCCCATCGGTGAATTCCTCGCACGCTTCTTCGGCGGGCCCCGTCCGGGCCCCCGGCAGATCGACATCGGGCGGCTGCTGAGCCAGCCCGCCCGGGAACTCGTGCGTGGCGCCGCCCAGTACGCAGCCGAACACGGCAGCCGCGACCTCGACACCCAGCACCTGCTGCGTGCGGCCCTCGCCACCGAACCGACCCGCGGTCTGCTCAGCCGGGCCGGCGCCGACCCGGACCAGCTCGCGTCGGAGATCGACAAGCGGTCCGGCCCGGTCCAGCACGCCGCCGAGCAGGCACCGCCGCCCACCGCGCTGTCCCTGACGCCGGCCGTCAAGCGCGCCCTGCTGGACGCGCACGAACTGGCGCGGGCCGGCGGCGCGGGATACATCGGCCCGGAGCACGTGCTGGGCGCCCTGGCGGCGAACCCCGACTCGGCGGCCGGCCACATCCTGAACGCGGCCCGCTTCGCGCCCTCCGGTCTGCCGCCCGAGTCGGCGCCCGACGCCGAGCGCCCGCGCGCCGAGCGGCCCCGCGCCTCGGCGACGGGCACGCCCACCCTGGACAAGTACGGCCGTGATCTCACCGACCTGGCCCTGCAGGGCCGCATCGACCCGGTGATCGGGCGGGAGGAGGAGATCGAGCAGACCATCGAGGTGCTCTCCCGCCGCGGCAAGAACAACCCGGTGCTCATCGGTGACGCGGGCGTCGGCAAGACCGCGATCGTGGAGGGGCTGGCGCAGCGGATCGCCGAGGGCGACGTGCCCGACGTCCTCATCGGGCGGCGGGTCGTCGCCCTGGACCTGCCGGGAGTGGTCGCCGGCACCCGCTTCCGGGGTGACTTCGAGGAACGGCTGACGGGCATCGTCAGCGAGATCCGCGCCCATTCCGACCAGCTGATCGTCTTCATCGACGAGCTGCACACGGTCGTCGGCGCGGGCGGCGGCGGTGAGGGCGGGTCCATGGACGCCGGCAACATCCTCAAGCCGGCCCTGGCTCGCGGGGAGCTGCACATCGTGGGCGCCACCACGCTGGAGGAGTTCCGTCGGATCGAGAAGGACGCCGCGCTGGCCCGCCGCTTCCAGCCGATCCTGGTGCCCGAGCCCACCCCGGCGGACGCGATCGAGATCCTGCGCGGGCTGCGCGACCGCTACGAGGCCCACCACCAGGTCCGCTACACCGACGAGGCCCTGGTGGCCGCCGTCGAGCTGTCCGACCGCTATCTGACCGATCGCAGGCTGCCGGACAAGGCGATCGACCTGATCGACCAGGCCGGCGCGCGGGTGCGGCTGCGGGCCCGGACCAAGGGCACGGACGTACGGGCGCTGGAGCGCGAGGTCGAGCAGCTGGTCCGGGACAAGGACCAGGCGGTCGCGGACGAGCAGTACGAGGAGGCCACCCGGCTGCGGGACCGGCTGGCCGAGTTGAAGCAGCGGATGACCGAGGCATCGGAGGGCGGCGAGGCCGACGAGGGCCAGCACCTGGAGGTGACCGCCGAGGCGATCGCCGAGGTGGTGTCCCGGCAGACCGGTGTTCCTCTCAGCCGTCTGACCGAGGAGGAGAAGGACCGCCTGCTCGGTCTGGAGGACCATCTGCACCGGCGGGTGGTCGGCCAGGACGAGGCGGTCCGCGTGGTCGCCGACGCGGTCCTGCGCTCGCGGGCCGGGCTGTCCAGCCCCGACCGGCCGATCGGCAGCTTCCTCTTCCTGGGCCCCACCGGCGTCGGCAAGACCGAACTGGCCCGCGCGCTCGCGGAGGCCCTGTTCGGCAGCGAGGACCGCATGGTCCGCCTGGACATGAGCGAGTACCAGGAACGGCACACCGTCAGCCGCCTGGTCGGCGCCCCGCCCGGCTACGTCGGGCACGAGGAGGCCGGGCAGCTCACCGAGGTCGTGCGCCGGCACCCGTACTCGCTGCTGCTGCTCGACGAGGTGGAGAAGGCGCACCCGGACGTCTTCAACATCCTCCTCCAGGTCCTCGACGACGGACGGCTCACCGACTCCCAGGGCCGCACGGTGGACTTCACCAACACGGTCATCGTGATGACCAGCAACCTGGGCTCGGAGGTGATCACCGGACGCGGCGCCGGCATCGGTTTCGGGGCGGGCGGCGCGGAGGCCGACGAGGGGGCGCGGCGCGAGCAGGTACTGCGGCCGCTGCGCGAGCACTTCCGGCCCGAGTTCCTCAACCGTGTCGACGAGATCGTGGTGTTCCGCCGGCTCACCGGCGACCAGCTGCGGCAGATCACCGACCTGCTGCTGGAGCGGACCCGGCGCAGGCTGCACGCGCAGGGCATCGCGGTGGAGTTCACCGGGGCGGCCGTCGACTGGCTCGCCGAACGCGGCTACCAGCCCGAGTACGGTGCCCGCCCGCTGCGCCGCACCATCCAGCGCGAGGTGGAGAACCAGCTCTCGCGGATGCTGCTGGAGGGGCGCGTCGGGAAGGGCGGCCACGTCACCGTGGACGTCCGGGACGGGCACCTCGCCCTCCGCGCGGACGACACGGAGGGCGGGACGGGTGCGCTGGACACGGAGGGCGGGCCGGGCCCGGTGGGCGCGGAGGGTGCGGTGCCCGACCCCGAGTGATCAGCGCGCGGGGCGCACCACCATCGCCGAGCCGCCGCCGCGCCGTACCTTCTCGGCGGCGGCCAGCCACCTGCCGTCCGGCAGCCGCTGCACGCCGGTCGCGGCGCCGATCTCGGGGTTCAGCTTGAAGGAGTGCCCGATGGCCTCCAGCCGCTTCTGCAACTCGCTGCCGTAGAGGCCGGGTTCGAGTTCGGTCTGGGCGGCGTTGCGCTGGCTTGCGCGCGGCGCGGCGATCGCGTCGACGAGCGGCAGCCCCCGGTCGAGGAAGCCGGTCAGGGTCTGCAGCACGGTGGTGATGATGGTGGCGCCGCCGGGTGAACCCAGCGCCACCACCGGCTCGTTGTGCCGGTCCAGCACGATCGTCGGCGAGATCGACGAGCGCGGCCGCTTGCCCGGGCCCGGCAGGTTCGGGTCGTGGACGGCGGGGTTCGCCGGGGTGAAGGAGAAGTCCGTCAGCTCGTTGTTGAGGAGGAACCCGCGGCCGGGGACCGTGATGCCGCTGCCGCCGGTCTGCTCGATGGTGAGGGTGTAGGAGACGACGTTCCCCCACTTGTCGGCCACCGTCAGATGCGTGGTGTTCTCACCCTCGTACGTCGTCGGGGCGGCCGTGCCCCCGGCGCCGCAGGCCGCCGGCCGGCGCGGGTCGCCGGGTGCGACCGGGCTGGTCAGCACCGCGTCGTCCTTGATCAGGCAGGCCCGCGAGTCGGCGTACTTCTGCGACAGGAGTTCCTTCGCCGGTACGTCCTCGAAGGCGGGGTCGCCGACCCAGCGCCCGCGGTCCGCGAAGGCGATCCGGCTGGCCTCGATGTAGTGGTGCAGGTACTGCACCTCGCTCGCCTTCGAGAGGTTCGTCCGCTCCAGGATGTTGAGGGCCTCGCCGACCGTCGTGCCACCGGAGGAGGAGGGCGCGATGGAGTAGACGCCGAGGCCGCGGTACGAAGTCCGGGTGGGCGCCTGGAGTTTGGCGCGGTAGGCGGCCAGGTCCTTGGCGGACAGCTTGCCGGGGCGCGCGTTCCAGCCGGAGGCCGGGTCCACCGGCGGGTGGTTCACCGTGTGGACGATGTCCTCGCCGAGGTGGCCCCGGTAGACGGTGTTGACGCCCTTGCTGCCCAACTCCCGGTAGGTGCGCGCGAGATCGGGGTTCTTGAAGGTGGAGCCGACGACGGGCAGCTGCCCGCCGGGCAGGAACAGCTCGGCGGTGGCCGGGAAGGAGCGGAAGCGGGTCTCGTTGGCGGCGGTCTGCGTCCGGAAGGTGTCGTCGACGGTGAAACCGTCGCGCGCGATCCGCTCGGCGGGCTTCAGTACCGTGCCGAGCTTCCTGCTGCCCCAGGTGTCGAGGGCCGTCGCCCAGGTGGCGGGCGTGCCGGGGGTGCCGACGCTCAGGCCGCTGCTGACGGCGTCGGCGAAGGCGAGCGGCTTGCCGTTCTCCACGAAGAGCTGGGAGTCGGCGGTCAGGGGCGCGGTCTCCCGGCCGTCGATCGTGTGCACCGTGCGGGACTTGGCGTCGTAGTAGACGAAGTAGCCGCCGCCGCCGACGCCGGAGGAGTAGGGCTCGGTGACGCCGAGCGCGGCGGCCGTGGCGACGGCCGCGTCGACGGCGTTGCCGCCCTTGCGCAGCACCTCGATGCCGGCGGCCGAGGCGTCCGCGTCGACGCTGGCGACCGCCCCGCCGTAACCGACGGCCACGGGGACCTTCTTGACGGCTTTTGTCCCCGCGGTGGTCGGCGGTGCCGCCGCCCCCACCGAGACCACGGCGGCCGTGACCGCCAGGACCGCCAGATTCCGTGCGACAGGGCGACGCATCCGTTACCTCCAGTGAAAGGCGTCCGAGCAGCCTATGTCATGGCCATGGCCCCGTCAGGAGCACACGCCGTGACCACTCTTCGAACACGGGTGCGCGTTCGCCCGCTAGCATGCGCGCCCATGAACGACGACGTGCGCAACATCGTCCTGGGAGTGGTGGCGGCCGGCATCAGCGCCGCGTTCGGCTGGCTCGCCAGGACCTACCTGTGGAAGCGGAGACTCCGCCGCAAGCAGGCTTTCTTCGGGCTGCCGGACAACTCCGAGTCACTGCTGGTGGTCAACCGCGGTGCGAGCGGGCCCGACCTCACGGTGATGCGCTACGACGTGTTCGCGCTCCTCGAACTCGCCGCACTGATCAAGGACTGCAACGCCCACGCCCAGGTGGTCCCGCACGACGGGGCGCGCCAGGGGTTCGGCGAGCGCACCGAGTTCTGTGTGGGTGGCCCGGCGTCCAACCGCCGCATGGCGGCGCACCTTTCGTCCCTGCTGCCCGGGGTGCGGGTGAACGTGGACGCGGAGCCGAGCCCCGACCGCGGCGCCTTCCAGGTCGGCTCCGAGCGCTACCGGGTGGAGCCCGGAAGGACCGAGTACGCGCTTCTCGCCCGGCTCACCGTCGAGCAGAGCCACGGCGTGCGCCCGGTCTTCCTCTTCTGCGGCCAGACCGCGATCACCAACCAGGCCACCACCCGCTATCTCGCCCGCAACCACGAGCAGTTGATCCGCAAGCACGGCACCACCTCGTTCGTCCTCCTGCTGAAGGTCGTCAACTCGCAGGCGTACGGCCCGGACGTGGTCGAGCTGGTGGCGGACGTGACCCGCACGGCGCAGACCCCGCTGCCGGCGACCCCCACCCCGGCCCCGCGTTCCTCCCGTCGCGCCTCCTGAGTGGTTCGCGAGCCCGACAATCTTTACTCGTGCGTAACTTACCGACGGGTTACCTGCGGTAGAGGGGTGAGGTTACCGTCGGGTCACTTTGCACTTACACGAGTGAGGAGCGACCTGTGGGACACCCTCGCAAGGCCCTGCGCACAACCGCCGTCGGCGCCGTCTCCGCGACGCTGATCGCCGGGAGCGCCCTCGGACTCGCGCCGACGGCCCAGGCGGCCGCCAACAGCGTCCGGTTCGTCGACATCGGCGGCTGGGGCGGCACGGTCCTCAAGGCCAACGTGGTCACGCCCGCGGGCGCCGATCCGGCCCGCCGCTACCCGCTGCTCGTCATGCCCACGAGCTGGGGCCTGCCCCAGATCGAGTACCTCGCCCAGGCCCAGAAACTCGCCGACTCCGGCTATGTCGTGGTCACTTACAACGTGCGCGGCTTCTGGCAGTCCGGCGGCGAGATAGAAGTCGCGGGACCGCCCGACACGGCCGACGCGTCGAAGGTCATCGACTGGGCGCTCACCAACACCCCGGCGGACGCGGAGCACATCGGCATGGCGGGCGTCTCCTACGGCGCCGGCATCAGCCTGCTCGCCGCCGCGCACGACAAGCGGATCAAGGCGGTCGCGTCGCTCAGCGGCTGGGCCGACCTCGTCGGGTCGATCTACTCGGGCCGCACCCAGCACGTCCAGGCCTCCGCCCTGCTGGACGGGGCCAGCCTGGTCACCGGCCGGCAGAGCACCGAGACCCGCCAGGTGTTCGACGACTTCTACGCCTCCAACCTGGCCAAGGAACCGGACCTCGTCGCCTGGGGGAAGAAACGTTCCGCCGTCAGTTACGTCGACGAGCTCAACGCGAACGGCACGGCGATCATGCTCGCCAACGCCTGGGGCGACACCGTCTTCTCGGCCAACCAGTACACCGACTTCTACGAGAAGCTGACCGGCCCCAAGCGGCTGGAACTGCGCCCCGGAGACCACGCCACCGCCGAGATCACCGGCCTGTTCGGGCTGCCCAACGACGTGTGGACCGACACCGGGCGCTGGCTCGACCACTATCTCAAGGGCGAGGACAACGGCGTCGACCGCGAGTTGCCCGTGCGGCTCAAGTCCCGTTCCACGGACGGCTACGAGGGCTACCCGGACTGGAAGTCCGTCGGTGCGACCCGCAGCAGGATCGACCTCGCCGGCACGACGACCATCCACACCAACGTCGACTCGGGGGCGGACGGCGGGGTCGTCTTCCTGTCCAGCATCCTGGACCAGGTGGCGAAGCTCCCCCCGGTGGCCTCCATCCCGCTGCTGCCCCGCCGCTGGGCCGCCGTGTGGCAGTCGGAGAGGTACCGCACGGCCCAACAGGTGCGCGGCACCGCCAAGTTGCACACCACCCTCACGCCGACCGCGGAGAGCGGCACCCTCGTCGCCTACCTCTACGACGTGGGGCCGCTCGGCCTCGGCAAGCTGGTCAGCAACGCGCCGTACACCTTCCACGGGCGTACGCCGGGTCAGTCGTTCGACGTCGACCTGGAGCTGTTCTCCACGGCCTACGACGTTCCGGCGGGGCACCGGCTGGCCGTGGTCGTCGACACGGTCGACCCGCTCTACATCGAGCACAACCCGTCCGGCTCGCAGCTGACCTTCTCCTCGCCGGCCTCCGACCCGTCGTACATGTCGGTTCCGCTGCGCGAGCAGTGATCTCCGGCTGCCGCCGGGCGGGCGAGTGCCCTCTGTCACTGCCTCCTCGGCGGCAGCCTCCCCGACCCGGCCGGCGCCGCGTTCACGGCACCGGCGCCCCGCCTCGCGAGGCCGGACGGCAGGTCGCGGCCGGGCCGGACCGCGGGGCGCGCTCCCCCGCTCAGCGGGCGCGTCCCGTCGTACGGGTGACGGCGACTTCGACCATGCCGCCGCGGGCCGGTCGCCGGGACCCTCCCGGCACCTCGCCGACCGCCTCCGGGCAGAGGGCGGGGGCCGGCCCGCCGGGAAGGAGACGGCCGGGCTCCGGGACGCGGGTCTCCGGGACGCCGGGCTCCAGCACACGGGGCTCCGGGACGCCGGGCTCCAGCACGCGCCCGACGGGCCCGCGCCGCCACCGACCCCCGCTGAGCCGCCCCGGGTGCCCGGACCGCCACGGCCTCCGTGAGCCGGCCACGGCGGTCACCTCCCCGTCGCCGACGTCCCGCGGGACCTGCGGCTCGCGGTAGCCCTTGTTGACATCCAGCAGCTCGATCAACGGATCGACGACCATGCCCGGCCCCACTCACTTTTGGCTGTGTCGCGGCTGCCGCAACCTATCCGGGCCCGATGGGGGCCACAGGACGACACGCACTTTCCGGGCAATAGCCGTATTTACGGCGAACTGCGGGCCACAGGTTCACCTTCGGGGCACCGGGTGTCACTCCTCGGCGACCTCCGCGTACTGCTGCGAGAGCTCGGGAACACCGCTCGCGGCCCACTCGTGACCAGAGGCGACGACGTCGAACTCCCGGCCGGTGTCGAGCAGGATCACCGGCTGCCCGTCGCCCCTCAGCCCCCAGGCGGCACCCGGCACGGTACGCACGATGACCGTGCCGAGGTAGAGGCCCGCGTCGTTGCCGAGCCAGGGCAGCACCTCCTCGTCGTCCCGCCAGCGCGGCACCAGCTGATCGAGCGCCTCCAGCGAGTCCACGGAGTCGTCGAGCCGGACCCCCTCCCGGAACGCCTGCGAGCGCAGCAGTTCGCACTCGGCGAGGAGTTCGGCGATGCCCTCGGCGTCGCGGGCCGGAGGGATCTCACGCCGGTGGCCCAGAAAAGGGATCTTCATACCTCCAGCGTGTCACCGGTACCACCGTGCGCACCACAGGCGCGCAGGCTCCGAATGCCGTCCGCCGCCACGCCGCGCCGGAGCACGGCTCGTTGACGTGCCACTTGCGCATCTTTAGCTTCTCCATGCGCCTTTTGTCGCTTTGTGAGCGTTCGTGAGTCAGGGTGACCATGTGTGAACGGGGAGGAGTCGGCCGTGCGCCGCTACGTCCGGAGTCCCGCGGCCGCCACCGCCGCCTGTCTGTCCCTGTCCGTTTGCCTGTCCGTGTCCGTCGGCCCGGCGCCGGCCGCCTCCGCCCGGACGGGCACCGGAGCGACGGCGCTCCCGCTGGAGCGGCTCTTCGACAACACGGCCGTCAGTGACGACGCCCGGCCTGGTGCGGCGGACTTCGACGGCTCGGGTGCCTCCCTGTCCGCGCGGGACCTGACGGCCGCGGGCTGGACGCCCGGCCGTGTCCTCACCGTGCAGGGAGCGCGGCTGACCTGGCCGCGTCGCCGGCCGGGCACACCGGACAACGTACGGGCCGCCGGACAGGAGGTGCGCGTCGGCGGAACGGGGGACGCCCTCGCCTTCCTGGTGGCGGGCACCGGCGGTGCGGAGGCGGGCGGTCCGGGCACGGTCTCCTACCGGGACGGCACCCGCTCCGCCTACCGGCTCACCGTCCCCGACTGGCGGACCGGACCGCTCGCCACGAAGGCGGTGGCACTCCCCCACGTCAACACGCGGGGCGGCCGGCTCACCGAGCGCGCACGGCTGTACGTCGTGACGGTCCCGCTGAACGGGGGGCACGAGGTCGCCTCGGTACGGCTGCCGCACGCCGCCGGGCTGCACGTGTTCGCCCTGTCGGCGCGGGCCGGCGCCGACGGCTGGACCGGGAGTTGGGCGGCCGGGACGTCCGGCGTGCAGAGTGTGGGGCCGTGGACGGACCGGACCCTGCGGCTCGTGGTGCACACCTCGGCGGGCGGCCGGCGGGTACGGCTGCGCTTCGACAACACCTTCGCCGGCGTGCCGGTGCGGATCGGCCGCGCGAGTGTGGCGGTGCGGGCGTCGGGGGCGGCCGCGCGGGGAACGCCGGTCCCGCTGACCTTCGGCCGCTCCCCGGGCGTCGAGATCCCGGCGGGCGCACAGGTGTTCAGCGATCCGCTGGCCTTCGAGGTGCCCGCCGACGCCGGTCTGCTGGTGAGCTTCCATCTGCCGGGGACGGTGACGGCGGCGCCCGCGCACCGGCTCGCGCAGCAGCGGTCGTATCTGAGCGAACCGGGCGACCACACGGCGGAGAGCTCCCCGGCGGCCTATCCGGCGACGCTGACGACCTGGCCGCTGCTGACCGGGGTCGACGTGGGCGGCGGACCGGGGTCCGTGGTGCTGCTCGGTGACTCGATCACGGACGGCGCCGGGTCGACCCGGGACGCCGACCGGCGGTGGCCCGATGTGCTGGCCACGCGTCTACGCAGTCAGCATGTGGTGCCGCACTATGGGGTGCTCAACCAGGGCATCTCGGGAAACCGTGTGGTCGCCGACTCCTACGCCGGTGACGGGGTGGCCGCGAGCCCGTCCGGGGTGAGCGCGCCGCACCGCTTCGACCGGGACGTCCTGGCGCAGACGTCGGCGCGCACGGCGGTCGTGTTCGAGGGTGTCAACGACGTGCGCTGGGCGGCGACGGCCGGGCAGGTGGTCGCGGGGCTGCGGGAGCTGGCACGGCGGGGACACGCGCGCGGGCTGCGGATGCTGGCCGCGACGATCACGCCGTGCGGCGGCGAGGCCCGCTGCACGGCCGGCGCTGACGCCGAGCGGGTCGCGGTGAACGCCTGGCTCCGGCGCACCGACGTGTTCGACGGTGTGCTCGACTTCGACGCCGTCCTGCGCGACCCCGCCCGCCCGGGCCGCCTGCTGCCCGCCTACGACGGCGGGGACCACCTGCATCCGGGGGACGCCGGCCTGGCCGCCCTCGCGAAGTCGGTGAACCTCGAACTGCTGCGTGGCCGGCCCTGATCCGGACAGCTTTCAGACGTCCAGGTCCACCACGACCGGCGCGTGGTCGGAGGCGCCCTTGCCCTTGCGCTCCTCGCGGTCCACGAACGCGTCGCCGACGGCCTTGGCGAACGGCGTGTTGCCGTAGACCAGGTCGATCCGCATGCCGCGGTTCTTGGGGAAGCAGAGCTGGCGGTAGTCCCAGTAGGTGTACGGGTGCTCGTACTTGAGGGGGCGCGGGACCACGTCGGACAGGCCGGCCTCGCGCAGGGCGGCCAGCGCGGCTCGCTCGGCGGGGGTGACGTGGGTGGCGCCCTCGAAGGCGGCCCGGTCGTACACGTCGTCGTCCGTCGGGGCCACGTTGTAGTCGCCGAGCACGGCGAACGGGCGGCTGCCCGCCGCGTCCCCGGCGACGGCGGCGCGCAGCGCCTCGAACCACTGGAGCTTGTAGGCGTAGTGCGGGTGGTCGACCTCGCGGCCGTTGGGCACGTACACCGACCAGACGCGGACCGGGCCGCAGGTCGCGGAGACCGCCCGGGGCTCCTGGACGCCCTCGTAACCGGGGTCGCCGGGCAGACCCTTCACCACGTCCTCCAGGCCGACGCGGGAGAGCACCGCCACGCCGTTCCACCGCCCGGTCGCGTGGACCGCGGACTCGTAACCCAGCTCGCGCAGCTGGCCGGAGGGGAACTGCTCCTCGGCGACCTTGGCCTCCTGAAGGCAGAGCACGTCGGTGCCGCTGCTCTCCAGCCAGGCCAGCAGCCTCGGCAGGCGGGCGGTGATCGAGTTCACGTTCCAGGTGGCGATGCGCATGTCTCACAACCTACCCGGCGGGTCCGACAGCGCCGTCTCAGACCTCGGCGGAGCCCCCCGGCGCCAGCCGCAGGTGCCGCGCCCCGCCGAGCGCGCCGATCTGGTTGTCGTAGACCGGGCGGGCGAGGTCGGTGAGCAGGGCGTCGTGGATGTCGTAGGCACGTTGCGGCCGGACCTCGCGGACGTAGTCGATGACCTCGGAGATCTTGCTCCAGGGGGCCATCACCGGCAGCATCAGGGTGTCCACCGGCTGGTCGGGGACGGTGAGGGCGTCGCCCGGGTGGAAGACGCGGCCGCCGTCGACGAGGTAGCCGACGTTGGTGATGCGCGGCAGGTCCGGGTGGATCACGGCGTGCAGTTCGCCGTGGACCTGGATGTCGAATCCGGCGGCGGTGAACGTGTCGCCGTGGCCGACGGTGTGGACGCGGCCCGGGAAGGCCGGTGACAGCTTCTCGGCGACCGACCTCAGCGTCCAGACCGCGGCCTCCGGGTTGGCCTCCAGAGCGGTCCGCAGCCGTTCCTCGTCGAAGTGGTCGGGGTGCTCGTGGGTGACGAGGATCGCGTCCGCGCCGAGAGCGGCGTCCGCCTCGCTGAAAGCGCCGGGGTCCAGGACCAGCGTCCGGCCGTCCTTCTCCAGGCGGACGCAGGCGTGCGACATCTTCGTGAGCTTCATGAACCCATCCTGCCCCTCGCCGCTCCCGGGGGCCGCGCCGCCCCCGGCCCGCACCCCGGGGCCTCACTCCGTCGGCGTCGTCTCCTCGCGGACGACCTGCTGAGCCACCCTGAACGCGCTGGTCGCCGCCGGCAGGCCGCAGTAGACGGCCGCCTGCATCAGCACCTCCCCGATCTCCCCGGGCGTCAGTCCGTTGCGCAGGGCGGCCCTGGTGTGGAAGGCGAGTTCCTCCAGGTGACCGCCCGCGACGAGCGCGGTGAGGGTGACACAGCTGCGGGTGCGGCGGTCGAGGCCGGGCCGGTCCCAGACCTCGCCCCACGCGTAGCGGGTGACGAACTCCTGGAAGTCCGCGGAGAAGTCGTCGGTCTCGGCCAGCGTCCGGTCCACGTGCCCGTCGCCGAGCACCTCGCGGCGCACCTTGATCCCGGCGTCGTAGGGGTCGGGACGCCCCGTGAGCTGCGGCTCCGGCGCCATGGCCGGGGCGATCTCGGCGATGGGCGCGACCTGCGGCGGAGCGGCGGCCGGTACCGCGTGGACGGGGGCGGCCGGGATCGCCGTCTGTGCGGTGCCGTGGTCGAAGGCGGGCTGCCAGGCGGTGGAGAAGTGCCGGACCAGCAGGTCGCTGACGGCGGCCGGCTGCTCGACCGGCACCAGGTGGGAGGCGCCGGGGACGACGGCGAGGCGGGCGTCCGGGATGCCGGCGACCAGCGTGCGGGCCTCCGCGGGACCGGTGACCTGGTCGTCGGAGCCGACTAGGACCAGGGTCGGCACGCCCACGCGGGCCAGTTCGGGCCGTACGTCGAACGAGGCGAGCGCCTCGCAGGCCGCGATGTAGCAGCCGGGGTCGGTGGTGCGGACCATCTGCACGGCCCACTCGGTGATCGCGGGCTGGGCGGCGGCGAACCCGCCGGTGAACCAGCGGTCGGGGGAGCTGCGGGCGATGGGGTCGAGCCCGTTCGTCCGCACGATCACCCCTCGCTGCCGGAACTCGTCGGCCGTGCCGAAGCGGGGCGAGGCGGCGATCAGCGCGAGCGAGGCCAGCCGCTCCGGGTGGCGCAGCGCCAGTTCGACGCCGACGGCGCCGCCGAGCGCGCAGCCCGCGTAGCCGAAGCGCTGCACCCCGAGCCCGTCGAGCGTGGCCAGCAGCCGGGCGGCCAGTTCGCTCACGGAGCCCGCCGGGTAGGCGGGCGAACCACCGTGTCCGGGCAGGTCGAAGCGGAACACCCGCCACTGCTTGGCCAGTTCGGGAACCTGCCGGTCCCACATGTGCCAAGTGGTGCCGAGGCTGGGGCCCAGGATCACGACGGGAGCGTCTTCCGGCCCGTCGAAGCGGTATTGCAGGGTGTTCGGTGCTGTCTGGCTCACCCGTCCGACCCTCTCATCTCTCACGGACGCCCCTGTGACGGGGGGTTGCTGGACACCATCCTGACCGGGTCGAAGACCCCGTGGGCGGCATACCGCTTCAGGCAACGGATGATCTCACGCCGGGTGCCGCCCTTCCGGGGTCGGCGTGGTAATGCGCGGGTGCACGGGCCGTGGCGCGGCCGGGTGCGTCCCGAGTGGCATCCGACACCGTCGTCCGCCTTCTCCGGCGTCCAGGGCCGGGGTCCCGGAAGCGGAGGCGCATGTCGATCACCTCGATGCGCCGCGTGTGCCCCGCCGCATCGGAAGCAGAGATCACAGAGGCGGTGGATCATCCCGTGCCGCTCTCCGGGTAACGTCACGGTATGAGTCATCCACACCCCGAACTGAAAGCCGCCCCACCCCTTCCTGAAGGAGGGCTGCGGGTCATCGCCCTGGGCGGCCTGGGTGAGATCGGCCGCAACATGACCGTCTTCGAGCACGCGGGCAAACTGCTCATCGTCGACTGCGGTGTGCTTTTCCCCGAGGAGAACCAGCCCGGCGTGGACGTGATCCTGCCGGACTTCACCTCGATCCGCGACCGGCTGGACGACATCGTGGCCCTGGTCCTCACCCACGGCCACGAGGACCACATCGGAGGCGTGCCGTACCTGCTGCGCGAGCGGTCCGACATTCCCGTCGTCGGCTCCAAGCTGACGCTGGCGTTCCTGGAGGCCAAGCTCAAGGAACACGGCATCCGGCCGCGCACCGTGCGGGTGCGGGAGGGCGACCGGCGTGGCTTCGGACCCTTCGACTGCGAGTTCGTGGCGGTCAACCACTCCATCCCGGACAGCCTCGCGGTGGCGATCCGCACCCGGGCCGGGATGGTGCTGCACACCGGCGACTTCAAGATGGACCAGTTCCCCCTCGACGACCGCATCACCGACCTGCGCGCCTTCGGCCGCCTCGGCGAGGAGGGTGTGGACCTGTTCCTCACCGACTCCACCAACGCCGAAGTACCCGGCTTCACCACCTCCGAGCGTGAGCTGAACCCGGCGATCGAGCAGGTGATGCGCACCGCGCCGCGCCGGGTCATCGTCTCCAGCTTCGCCAGCCATGTGCACCGCATCCAGCAGGTCCTGGACGCCGCCCACCAGCACGGCCGCAAGGTCGCCTTCGTCGGCCGGTCGATGGTCCGCAACATGGGCATCGCCCGCGAGCTGGGCTATCTGAAGGTTCCGTCGGGTCTGGTCGTGAGCACGAGGGAGCTGGAGAAACTCCCGGACCACAAGATCACCCTGGTGTGCACCGGCTCCCAGGGCGAACCGATGGCCGCGCTGTCGCGGATGGCCAACCGCGACCACCAGATCCGTATCGGCAAGGGCGACACCGTCCTGCTCGCCAGCTCCCTCATCCCCGGCAACGAGAACGCCATCTACCGGGTGATCAACGGACTCACCCGCTGGGGTGCCCACGTGGTCCACAAGGGCAACGCCAAGGTGCACGTCTCCGGGCACGCCAGCGCCGGCGAGCTCGTCTACTGCTACAACATCGTCAAACCCCGCAACGTCATGCCCGTGCACGGTGAATGGCGCCACCTGCGGGCCAACGGTGACCTCGCCATCCGTACCGGCGTGGATCCCGACCGGGTCGTCATCGCCGAGGACGGCGTCGTCGTCGACCTCGTCGACGGGCGCGCGTCCATCACCGGCAAGGTCCCCGCCGGAAACGTCTACGTGGACGGCATGGAGGTCGGCGGCGCCACCGAGGCGTCCCTCAAGGACCGCATCACCCTCGCGGAGGAAGGCGTGGTCACGGTGGTGGCGATCGTCGACGCGGACACCGGTGCCCTCGCCGAGGCCCCCGACTTCCTGGCCCGCGGCTTCGTCCACGACGACGCCACCTTCGAGCCGGTCGTCCCCGTCATCGAGAAGACCCTGGCCACCGCTGCCCAGGAGGGCGTCGGGGACGCGCGCCAGCTCGAGCAGCTGCTGGCCCGCGCCGTGGCGAACTGGGCGTTCCGCACCCACCGCCGCAAGCCCCTCGTCATTCCCGTCATCATCGACGCCTGAGACCCGGCCCGGCCGCACGGCCCCCGTTCCGGTCGCGACCGCGCGGGCTTCGGGGCCGGGCAGGGAGTCAGCCGCCGGCTGCGGAGGCCGGGGCGGCGACGCACGACACATGACGAGTCATCGGGAGCACGTCCCGTGGGCCGGAGGCGCGAAAGCCCGCCGGTCGACGGGACGTTGTTCCACCGTGGGCGAGGGAAGCGAGCCGCGGGCCGACAGGAACACCCTTCAGGTGCTTCTGTGGTGCAATGAAACCCGCTCGGCTCCGGACCGGCGCGGGCGCCTCGCGCACCCGGACACACCCGGGACGGGACCCTGAACACCGACGAGCGGCGAGGAGCCACCGTGACCGTATGCGGGCCGGACGGGAACGACGGGCCGACCGCTCGCACTCCGGAGAACGCGGACGACCTGGGCCGGGCGATCACCCTGGCCGGGACGCTGGCGGCGGCGGAGACCGCGGCGCCCGTCGAGTCGCTCGACGTGGTCGCACGCATGCTCAAGGCGCACCTCGGGGCCGCGTCCGTGTCCTTCCTCATCATCGACTTCACCGGCAGTTCGGTGGTACGGCTGGGAGCGGCGGACAGCGTCGACACCGATGAGCCCGCCCGGCGCATCACGCTGAAGGGCACCCTGTACGACGACGTGATCCGCACCCAGCGGCCGCGCGTGGAGGACACGGGCGAGGGCGCGCTGGTCCGGATCGTCGCCCCGGTGACCAATCGCGGGGACGCCATCGGACTCCTCGAACTGTTCCTGCCCGCGGCACCCGGCCCGGAGGCGATGCGCGAGATCGGAGAGACCGCGCACGCCCTGGCGTACATCGTCATCGCCAACCGGTCCTACACCGACGTCTACCAGTGGGGCCGCCGTACCAGCCCGCTGAGCCTGGCCGCGGAGATCCAGCACCGGCTGCTCCCGTCGTCACTGGCGTGTGAGGCGGCGCAGTTCGCGGTCGCGGGGGCGCTGGAACCGGCCGACCACGTGGGCGGTGACACCTTCGACTACGTGATCGACCGGGACACGGTCCAGCTCTCCGTCACCGACGCCATGGGGCACGACGTCGACGCCGCGCTGCTGGCAACCCTCACGGTGGGCGCCCTGCGCCGGTCCCGGCGGGCCGGCGCCGACCTCGCCGAACAGGCCCGCCAGGCCGACCGGGCCATGCGCAGGTACGGCCGCCAGAGCTACGTCACCGGCCAGCTCCTGCGCATCAGCCTGATCGACGGCACGACCGAGTTCGTCAACGCCGGGCACCCCTGGCCGCTGCGGATGCGGGACGGACAGGTACGGGAGATCACCCCGAAGATCAACATGCCGTTCGGCTTCCAGACCCCTCACACCTACGAGGTCCAGTCGCTGGATCTGCGGCCGGGCGACCGGCTGGTGATGCTGACCGACGGCATGCTGGAACGCAACGCGGGCAGCCTCGATCTGGCCGATCTGATCGTCCGCACCCGCGCGCTGCATCCCCGGGAGGCCGCCCGCAGCCTCATCGCGGCGATCGTCGACGTCAACCAGGGATCCCTGCAGGACGACGCGACCGTCATGTGCCTGGACTGGCACGGCGTCGGCCTCTCCCGGCGGGATGCCGACACCGGCGCCGACCTCGCCGACGCCTCGGCGCCGTCGCGGCCGGGGCGGAAAGCGTCTCATTAGACGAAACCGGGCGGCTCCGGCGACGGGTTGACTTCCGTGAAGGGGGGCTGTCACGCTCCTTGCGGCGATCGATGTGTGCCCCGCCGTGTACTCCCCGCTTCCGCCGGGGCGGCCGGGACGTCTCGCCGTACGTCTCAGCTCTCTTCGCCCACCTGTCACCTCTCGGCGCTTCCCTTTCCGCGCTCTCGCACCAACTCGCGTGTCCGCGCCTCGCCTTGCGCCGTTTCCCGGCGCCTCGCGCCGCCGTGTGACGTCCGGTGCCGTCTCAGGGCCCACCTGTGGCCTCGACACCGCACGGCGGGCTCTCCGGCCTGCCGTGCGGTGTTTCGCATGCCCTGCAAGCGGCTCCGCCGTGTCCTGCGTGTCGTCCGTGCCGTACGAAGGAGAGACTCATGACCAGCCCCACCCAGGTCCCCCAAGCGGTGACGCCCGGCCGGTCCGGGCGGGCGCCGTCACCCGCGTCACCCGCCGCGCTTCCGTCGCTGACGGGGCTCCGGTTCTACGCGGCGACGGCCGTGTTCCTGTACCACGTCACCAGTCCCCAGCTCAGCCCCTTCAGCGGGCGGACCGCGCAGCACGCGGCCCGGCTGTTCGGCGTCGCGGGCGGTCTCGGGGTGTCGTTCTTCTTCATCCTCAGCGGGTTCATCCTCACCTGGTCGGCCCGCCCCACGGACACCCCGGGCCGGTTCATGCGCCGGCGCCTGGCCAAGCTGTACCCCAACCACCTGGTCACCTTCGCGGTGTCACTGCTGGTCTTCGCCGGCGCGGCCACCACCGCCTGGCAGCGCTGGCTGCCGAACCTGCTGCTCGTGCAGACGTGGTCCTGGGATCCGGCGGTGTCGTTCAGCGTCAACACCCCCAGCTGGTCGCTGGGTTGTGAGCTGCTGTTCTACCTGTGCTTCCCGCTGCTGCACCGCGCGGTGAAGGCGATCTCCCCCGGGCTGCTGTGGACGGTGACCGTGGCGTTCATGGCCGCCGTCGCCGCGGTACCCGCCTTCGCCTACGCCGTGCTGCCCGGCGGGACACACATCCCCGGCTGGCAGGCGAGCGAGATCCAGAACTGGTTCGTGTACCAGCTGCCGCCGGTACGGATGCTGGAGTTCGTGCTCGGCATGCTGCTCGCCCGGATCGTGCTGACCGACCGGTGGGTGGGCGTGCGGCTGTGGCAGGCGGTGCCGCTGTGCTTCGTCGCGTACGGCGTGGCGCTCGACGTGCCCTACCTGTACGCCCTGTCCGCGGTCTGGGCGGCGCCGCTCGGTCTGCTCATCGCCGCCGCCGCGGTCGCCGACGTGCGCGGACAGCGCTCGCCGTTCCGCGGACCGGTCACGAAGTGGCTCGGCGAGGTGTCGTTCGCGTTCTACCTGCTGCAGGCCACCGTGCTGGTCGGCGGCGGCACGTACCTCGCCGGACACCGCCCCCACGGATCGGCCGGGGCCCTCGGGCTGTGCCTGCTGGCGTGGGTCGTCACCACCGTCCTCGCCCACCTGCTGTACACGCTGGTCGAGCGGCCGGCGACGAAGCACCTCGGCCGGGCCCGCCGGACGGACGCGGGCAGCCGCCCGCTCGGGCGGACGGACGGCGTCCGTTGACACCCGTTCCATGCACATGTCACGCTTTTCCCGGAGCCTCTCTGCCCTGAGCCAGCACGACCCGAGCGATGTCCACCGGTGATCAACGGTCGGACGTCGCTTTTTCTGTGTGCCGTGCCCCGCTCCACCCGGTCGCGGGCTCCCCGCTCGACATCCCGGCTGAAACTCCCGCCCCCTCACCAAGGACGTGTCAGCATGCCCGAGACCCAGGCCCCCGCACAGATCCCGCACGCCGCGCGGATCATGGACTACTTCCTGGGAGGTTCCGAGAACCTCCCCGTGGACCGCGCCGCCGCCGACGGCATCGTGAAGCTGCTGCCCGGCGGTCCGCTAGGGGCGCGCGCCAACCGGCGTTTCCTGAACCGGGCGGTCCGCACCGCCACCCGGCGCGGCATCGGCCAGTTCCTGGACATCGGCAGCGGCATCCCGGCCGCCGGCGCCACCCACGAGGTCGCGCCCGCGGCGAAGGTCGTCTACGTCGACAACGACCCGGTCGTCGGGGAGATCGCCCGCCGCATCCTGGGCGAGGTCTCCGACGGCCGCACGGCGTACGTCGACGCGGACTTCCGCGACCTCGAAGCCGTACTGTCGGCCCCCGCCACCAAGGAACTGCTGGACCTCTCCCAGCCGGTCGCGGTGCTGTTCGGCGCGCTGCTGCACTTCGTGGTGGACGCCGACGACCCCTACGGCACCGTCGAGCGCTACAAGCAGGCCCTGGCCCCCGGCAGCCTGGTCGCGCTCACCCACTCCAGCCCCGACTACGTCTCCGCGCCGGTGCGGGCCGCGGTCGACGAGCTGTACACCAACCTGCGCGTCGACCTCGCCTCCCGTTCCCGCTCGGAGATCGCCCGGTTCGTCGCCACCGAGGGCTGGACGGTGCTCGAACCCGGCGTGGTGTCCGTCAACGAGTGGGAGACGGAGGAGGAGCGGGCCGCCGACGCGGACCACCAGACCAACCGGGAGGACACCGCCGGATTCGCCGCGGTCGCCGTGAAGAACTGATCCGTTCGGCCGAGGAGGCGGATCGGCGTTCGCGGCCCTGCCGAAGGGCCTGGCCGATCCGTATCCCCCCCGCTACCCGGTACGCCCTCGGCTAGCGGGTGGCGGCTTCCGGCCGCTCGGCGAACGCCGGTCCGGAGTGGGTCGTGCCGAGGAGTTCCAGCAGCAGGGCTCGCAGTTCCGGCTCGCCGCCGGGGCCCAGCATGTCCGCCACGTCGGCCGCCAGCCCGTCCACGGCCCGGGCGATGACGGCGAGCGCCTCGCGCCCGCCGTCGGTCACCTCCAGGGCGTACCGGCGGCGGTCGTGGGGGTCGCGTCCGCGGCGCACCAGTCCCTGTTTGACCAGGTCGTCGACGAGCTGCGAGGCGGCGGGTCCGGAGATCGCGAGGAGTTCCGCGAGGCGCTGCTGAGCGCAGGGGCCCTGCGTCTCCAGCGCCGACAGCGGGCCGTAGTGGCGCACCCGCAGCCCGGTGCCGGCCAGCTTGTCGTCGCCGAGGCGGCGCAGCCGGAGGTGGGCCTGCGCGACCAGGTACTCGGTGCCCTGGACGAGAGGCTGCGCCGACTCGGGCAGCAGCCGCGCCAGCAGTTCGTCGAGGCGGGCCGTCTTCTCGGGGGTCAGGACGGACGTCAGCCGCGCGTCACGTTCGGCGACCGCCCGGCGGCTGGCCTCGACGGCGCCGCGCCCCTCGTCGGTGAGGGACAGCACGTACTGGCGGCGGTTGTCCGGGTTGCGGGTGCGGCGCACCTCGCCCCGGGCCTCCAGCCGGTCGATGACGGACACCATGATCGTGCGGTTGATGCCCAGGCGTTCGGCCAGGTCGAGCTGGGACTCCCAGTCGTGCCCGGTGAGGGCGTCGAGGACGAGGAAGTCACGGGAGTCGCTCTCGCCCGAGTCCCCGCAGGCGGAGAACTGGGCGTAGACCCGGCGCAGGAGGTAGCCGATGAAGTGGGTGAGCGACTCGGGCAGCTCACCGGGCACCTCGGCGGTCTCCTCGACCCGTGTCACCGGCGTCACCGCCGTCTCCACCCCCGGGCCACCGTCACCTGCATGCCGCACCACAGCACCTCCGAGGCGAGTATACGATCGCGCCCCGACCGGCCGACCGGCAGCGGACCGGAGGGGCGGCGGGTGCCGGGCGGTCCCCGCGGAGTTCCCCCCGCACAGTCGGTGATCACACGACGACGGCCCCCTGGACGCGGGACCTGGGACCTGGGACCTGGGACCTGAGACCTCACCGGCGTACCCTCGCCGCCGCCCGATGCCGGTGGCTGAACCCCGGAACCTGGTGCGTGGGCGGTCTCAGAGGTCGTTCGCCGCGCCGAGGCCCGTCAGAGCGCCGACGGGGTCCAGGTCGGGTGTGCCACGGGGCCACCAGTCGTCGCGGCCCGGTTCGGACTCGTAGGCGTACCACAAGCCGTCCCGGCCCAGGCGGAGTTGCACGTGGCCGCGCGGGTGGGTCAGGTGATTGCGCCACGGGCGGAAGGCGGGGAGGTCGGCTGCCAGGAGGAGCGGGCGCGCCCGGTCGAAGCGTCCGGCCGGCGGGTCCCACGGTTCGTCGAGGACGCCGAGGCCCTCCAGACCGCCCTGGCGCCAGGCGGCGACCGCCCGGGCCAGCTCGGCCGGGGTGCGGCCGGCGGCGGAGGCGAGCGAGGAGTAGAGGGCGCGGGTGCCGGCGGTCAGACCCGAACCGGGACGGGCCGCCGCGAGCCGTACCGCGTCCTGCCACAGCGTCAGCTCCCCCACCGGGTCGCGGCCGGTGGCGAGCAGGGCGTGGGCACGGGCGGCGGCGTCGGTCGCGAGCTGGTCCAGCGCGAAGGGGTCCGGGCCGCCGGGTGCCGCCGGGTACACCGGAGGCTGTCCGGGATGCGGAGGCACGGCCAAGGGAGCCGGCAGAGGCGGGAGTTGCCGGGGCGCGAGCGCCTCGGTGGCGCGGACGCCGGGCAGCGGGGCGGGTTCCTGATCCTGGGCGGCGCGGGCCGCTCGGGTGGCGCTGCGCCGCGACAGGGCGTCGAGCAGGTCGCGTTCGCCGCGCCCGCGCAGCAGGAGCAGCACGAAGGGATCGGCGTCGAGCAGGCGCGCGGTCTGGTAGCAGAGGGCCGCCGCGTGCTTGCAGGGGTGGCCGGAGTCGGGGCAGCTGCACCGGGGTTCGAGATCGCCCGGACCGGGCAGCAGCGGCGCCCCGCAGTCGGCCAGGGACTGCGGCAGCTCCTTGTCGAGGAGCGCGGCGATGTGACCCGGCCGGTCGGCGGCGGCGTCCAGGAAGCGCTCCCAGCCGGTGTCCCCGAGGGTGCGCAGCCGCACCTGCACGCGGTACGGCCTCGGACGGCCGCCGCGGACGTAGGCGAGCACGAGCCCCGGCGTCACCGTGATCGCGTCCACGTGTCCCCGCTCCGCGTACGCCCGGCCGCGCACCAGCCGCCCGGCGTCCAGCGCGCCCTCCTCCAGCGCCGTCACCCACGCGTTCCCCCACCACGTCTCCGCGAACTGCCCACCCGGCGCGGGCCCGCCCGGCAACGCGGCGAAGGTACGCCGCAGTTCACCGTCACGGCCGGGGGCGGCCATGGAGTGGGGGGCGGGGGCGCCCGCGGGTGCGGTGGGCTCGGCGGCGACAGTCGCCACAACGCTCACCCGCGGTGCGGTGACGGAGGGTGTCTCCGGCTCGGCCGGGTCGGCGGCCCGTACGTCGTGCGCGGCGTCAGCGGTGTCCACCCCTACGGACGGAGACGCGGGCGCGCCGGGCGCACTGGTTCCGGCCGGAGTCGCGGGTGCGGGAGGCGCGTCGGCCCCGGCGCGGGTGCCGGCCGCCCGTACGTCGTGCGCGGCGTCAGCGGTGTCCACCCCTACGGACGGAGACGCGGGCGCGCCGGGCGCGCTGGTTGCGGCCGGAGTCGCGGGTGCGGGAGGCGCGTCGGCCCCGGCGCCGGTGTCGGCCGCCCGTACGTCGTGCGCGGCGTCAGCGGTGTCCACCGCTACGGACGGGGACGCGGGCGCGCCGGGCGCACTGGTTCCGGCCGGAGTCGCGGGTGCGGGAGGCGCGTCGGCCCCGGCGCGGGTGCCGGCCGCCGCCGGTACCGATCCCCCCGGCTCAGGCGTCGCCGCGGCCGACGGGTCCCCGGCACCGGCGGGCACCACCGAGGGTGAGGTGACCGGCTCCTCGGCGCCCCGCTCACGGCTCGCGCGCCCGGCGGCACCGGCGCCTCCCGCCCCCGCGGACTGCTCCCCCGTCTCGTCCGTGTCGTCGGGCATGCGGAACGCGTCCCCGAGCAGCTCCCGTACGGCGCGGCCCCTGACGTCGGCCGTACCGCCCCGCGCCCCCCGCCGCGGCCGGGCTGCGGGCGAGGCCGGACGCCGCTCCCCACCAGCGCTCCCGCCGCCACCGTCATGCACGACACCCTCGCCCCCTGCTGCCGCGGTCCTGCCGAGCGAGGTCGCGCCTCGCTCCCCGCCCGCACCCCGGCCCGCACTGTCACGCCCGACGCCGACCTCGCCGCCCCCTGCTCCCCCGGTCCCGGCAGCCGCGCCGGCACGCGTCTCCCCCTGTGAGCCGCGCCCCCCGCGCGCGCTCCCGCCGTGTGCCGCCCGGCTCTCCAGGCGTGCCGCGCGCAGCGCCTCGCGGGCCATGTCCGCGGGGCGCTCCTCCGGGTCGGCGGCGTCGGTTTTCGGACCGGCCGCTGCCGCGGCCGGAGTGACGGCGCCCGCCCTCTCACCGGACGGGTCCGGATCGGCGCCGGGTGTGCCCGTGGCGACGGCGGGCTCGTCCTGCGAGGGGTCGGGGTCGCCGCTCGCCGCCGCCTCCCGTCTGGCCGTGACGGCCCTGCGCAGCGCGGCGCGGGCCGCGTCGCCCGGCCGGGCGGGCCCGTCCTCGGTGGCGTGCGGCGGCTCGCCCGCGTCCGGGGCGGGCGCGCCGGCGGGGCGGTCGGTGTCGGCGGTGTCCGTGCCCGCGTCCGCGTCCGCCGCCCGGTTGCCGCGCTCTCGCGCGGCCTGCAGCGCCCTGCGTGCCTCGTCGGCCGGCCCGGACATCAGGCGTCCCTCCGCAACGAGACGAGGTCGGTGAGTTCACGGTCGGTGAGTTCGGTGAGGGCGGACTCGCCGGAGCCGAGGATCGCGTCCGCCAGGGCGCGCTTGGCCTCCAGCATCTCGGCGATGCGGTCCTCGACGGTGCCCTCCGTGATGAGCCGGTGGACCTGCACGGGCTGCGTCTGGCCGATGCGGTAGGCCCGGTCGGTGGCCTGTTCCTCGACGGCCGGGTTCCACCAGCGGTCGAAGTGGACGACGTGTCCCGCGCGGGTGAGGTTCAGGCCGGTGCCGGCCGCCTTGAGGGACAGCACCAGCACCGGCGTGGCGCCGCTCTGGAAGCGGTCCACCATGCGTTCGCGTTCCGGTACCGGGGTCCCGCCGTGCAGGAGGTCCACCGGGACCGCCCGGGTGGCGAGGTGGGAGGTGATCAGCCGGGCCATCCCGACGTACTGCGTGAAGACCAGTGCCGAGCCGTCCTCCGCCAGCAGGGTGTCCAACAGCTCGTCGAGCAGGGCGAGTTTGCCGGAGCGGGCGGCGAGGCTGTCGCTCCGGGCCGGGCCGCCCTCCTCCTTCAGGAACAGCGCCGGGTGGTCGCAGATCTGTTTGAGGGAGGTGAGGAGCTTCAGCACCAGGCCCCGGCGGCCGATGCCCTGCGCCGTCTCGATGGCCAGCAGCGACTCGCGCACCACCGCCTCGTAGAGCGCGGCCTGTTCGCGGGTGAGCGGGACCGGGTGGTCGGTCTCCGTCTTGGGCGGCAGCTCGGGGACGATGCCGGGGTCGGACTTCTTGCGGCGCAGCAGGAACGGGCGGACCAGACGGGCCAGCCGGGTGACCGCCTCCTCGTCCTCGCCGTTCTCCACGGCGCGCGCGTGCCGGGCGCGGAACGACTTCAGGGGGCCGAGCAGTCCCGGCGTCGTCCAGTCGAGCAGGGCCCAGAGTTCCGAGAGGTTGTTCTCGACGGGTGTGCCGGTGAGGGCCACGCGCGCGGGGGACGGGATGGTGCGCAGCGCCTTCGCGGTCGCCGAGTACGGGTTCTTGACGTGCTGTGCCTCGTCGGCGACGACCATGCCCCAGTCGTGCCCGGCCAGCGTGACCGCCGCCGACCGCATGGTGCCGTAGGTCGTGAGGACGAAGCCGCCGGCGAGGTCCTCCAGGGTGCGGTCCGGGCCGTGGAAGCGGCGGACGGGGACCCCGGGCGCGAACCGGTTGATCTCCCGCTGCCAGTTGCCCAGCAGCGAGGCCGGGCAGACCACCAGGGTGGGTTCCCGGCGGGCCCGGCGCAGGTGCAGCGCGATCAGGGTGATCGTCTTGCCGAGTCCCATGTCGTCGGCGAGGCAGCCGCCGAGGCCGAGGGAGGTCATGAGGTCCAGCCAGGCCAGGCCGCGGAGTTGGTAGTCGCGCAGGGTGGCGGCCAGGCCCGGTGGCGGTGCGGCGGGCCGCACCCCGGCGGTGAGCCGGTCGCGCAGGACGGCGAGCGCGCCGACCGGTACCGCCTCCACCGACTCGCCGTCGACCTCGGCGCTGCCGGTGAGGGCGACGGACAGCGCGTCGACCGGGTCCAGCAGGCCGAGTTCGCGTTTGCGGGCCTTGCGGACGAGGGCCGGGTCGACGAGGACCCACTGGTCACGCAGGCGGACCACGGGACGGTGGGCCTCGGCGAGTTCGTCCATCTCGCCCTCGGTGAGCGGGTCGCCGCCGAGGGCCAGCTGCCAGCGGAACTGGAGGAGTTCCTCGCTCTCGAAGAACCCCGTGCCGTCGGTCGCGGAGCCCGGCGCCGACCGCACCACCGCGGCGGCGGTCAGGTCCTGCGCGAGGTCCCGGGGCCAGTGCACGGCGACCCCGGCGGCGGCGAGCCGGGTGGCCGCGACGCCGAGGAGGTCGCCCAACTCCTCCTCGGACAGCGCCAGTACGTCGTGGGCGTCCTGTTCGGCGAGCCGGTCGAGCGGGGGCCACACACGGGCCGCGCGGCGCACCGCGAGGGCGGCGTCCACGCGGGCGCGCGGGCCGAACGCGGCGTCCGCCGAGCCGCTCCACAGCGCGGCCGCGTCGGCCACGAGGGTGGGGTCGGCGAGGCTGTGCACCTGGACGATCGCGGCGCCCGCGCTGCGGACGCCCTCGCCGCCGCCGTCGCCGCGGTCCCCGCCGTCGAACAGTTCGTGCGCCGCCAGGTCCAGGCGGAGCGAGATCCGTACGCCCGCGTCCATCCCGGCGGCGACCTCCGCGGCCCAGTCCTGCGCGTCGGGCAGGCGCTGCGGGCGGCGGTCCGCGAAGGGCCGGCCGGAGGCGTGCGGTGCGGCGGGGGTGCGGGGCAGGGTGTCCGCGACGGCGTCCAGGAAGGAGCGCATCAGCGCGGCGGGGTCGGGCAGTCGCAGCGGGCCCGGGCCGGGCAGCGGGACGGCATGTCCCTCGGGGGGCAGCGCGGCGGCGACCGCCCTCAGGTGCGCGATGTCGTCGGGGTCCAGGGGGCCGGCCCGCCAGGCGTCGTGACCGGTGGGCGTCAGTCCGGGCAGCAGCCGGCCGCGCGCGGCGAGCCGCAGCGCGTGCAGGGCGGCGGCGCCCCAGCAGGCGGTGGCGGGGTGGGCGGACCGGTCGCGGCGGGCGCGCACGAGCAGGGGCAGCGCTTCCGCGATGCCGAGGGTGAGAGCGGGCGCCGGCCCGCGCCGGACCGCCGTGCCGTGCCGGCGGACGACGGTGAGCTCCGTGTGCCCGGCGCCGTCGCCGGGCAGCGGTCCGCCCTCGGGGTCCCAGAACACCACGCGCCCCTCGCGCGGCAGGGCCGCGGGCAGGAAGACCGCCGCGAGGCGCACGGGAACGGACTTCTCGCCGGTCACCGCCACGTCGCTCATACGCCCTGTCACCTCCCGCACGCCGCTCGCATCGGACGTCTTCGACTCTACGGGCGGGGTCTGACAACCGGCTCCGGCGACGAGCCGGGGCCGCCGGTCAGGGAACCGTGCGGGAGACGACGTACACCATCGGGTACGTCGGGTTGGCCAGGTTGAGGATGACGTCCTGGGTGGGTGCCGGGTTCTTCTGGGGGTGGACCAGGCCCCACCACTGGCCGGGCCCGGTGAACGCCCAGCCGCTGATGCTCCGGTCGCGGGCACCGATGGTGATCTTGTCCCGCACGAGGTCCGCGCGGCGCGCGCCCATGCCGGTCAGGAAGGCGTCCAGGCCCGCGTTCGTGGTGCGGAACTGGACGTAGAGACGGCTGGTCTTCCAGTTGTTGGTCTCGTAGTAGGCGACCATGTCCGCCGGGTGCGGGATCGGTACCTGGTAGAGGCGGCGCTGCACCTTGGAGGGCCAGGCCGGGGTGAGACCGGTCGCCGCGTACTTGTCCTGCTTGGCCTTGCCGCTGTCCCGGCTCTGTTCGGCGGAGATCAGCAGATAGCCGGCCGGGACGCCGATGAGCAGCCCGATGATGAGCAGCGTGATCGCCCGGCGGCGGATCATGTGCCGGTGGCCCTCCGGCCGGGGCGGCCGGCTCGGGGGCGCCGCCTGGCGGGGCAGCGAGGCCGTCACAGCGACTCCTGGGTGGTACGGCGGGCCTCCGTGTACCGCTCGTAGCGCTCGGAGCGCTCCACCCGGCGCCGCTTGGCGCGCCGGAAGCGGCGGGCGACCAGCCGGGCCAGGTCGGCGGCGCCGACCATGCCGGCCTCGGGGCCGAGCTGGGCGCGGGCGATACGGGCCTCCGGGCGGTAGCCGCGGCCGGTGAGCTGGCGCTTGAAGGCGTCACGGGCGGGGCCGATGAGCAGGTCGTCCGCCGCGCTCACACCGCCGCCGATCACGAAGCAGGACGGGTCGAGGGCGGCGGCCAGGTTGGCGATGCCGACGCCGAGCCACTGCCCGATGTCCTGGAGCAGCTCGACGCACATGGCGTCGCCCTCGCGGGCCAGCTCGGTGATCATCGGACCGGTGATGTCACCGATGTTGCCCTTGACGTGCTCGATGATCCCGTAGGCGACCGGGGAGTCGGCGGCGGCCAGCTCGCGTGCCTCCCTGACCAGGGCGTTGCCCGAGCTGTACTGCTCCCAGCAGCCGCGGTTGCCGCACGGGCAGCGGTGGCCGCCGGGGACGACCTGCATGTGGCCGAACTCGCCGGCGACACCGTACTTGCCGCGCTTGACCTGGCCGTCCTCCAGGATCGCGCCGCCGATGCCGGTGCCCAGCGTGATCATGACGAGGTGGTCCTCGCCGCGGCCGGCGCCGAAGCGCCACTCGGCCCAGGCGGCGGTGTTGGCGTCGTTGTCGACGAGCACGGGGACGGCCAGGCGGGCGGAGATGCGGTCCCTCAGCGGCTCGTTGCGCCAGGACAGGTGCGGCGCGAACAGGACGCGGTTGCGGTCGGCGTCGACCCAGCCGGCCGCGCCGATGCCCACCGCGTGCACGTCGTGCCGGTCAGACAGGTCCAGGACCAGTTCGACGATGGTGTCCTCGACGACCTTGGGGCTCTTCGACTTGTCCGGGGTCTCCGCGCGGAGCTTCTCCAGGATGTTGCCGTCGGCGTCGACGACGCCCGCCATCACCTTCGTACCGCCGATGTCGATGCCGACGGTGGGCACGCGCGGTGCCGTCAGGTGCGAGCGGCGTTCCCGGGTACCGACCGTGCGGAGCGCTGTCGCGCGGCGGGAGCCGATGGGGGCGCTGAAGTTGCCGTAGGTGCTCATCAGGCCCGATTCTGCCTCACGCGCGCGGGGGGTGACGTGCCGGGGAGCGACGGCGGGCACGGCGGGTGAGGGGGCGGTGGGGGTGTTGTGGCTGGTGGCACGGTTGCGGGCGCCCCGGCCTGTGGTGTTCAACTCGTGACCCGGATCGTCCGGCTGGTTTCCGCCCACCGGCCAGGGCCTCTCGTCCGGGCGAACCCGGGGTGAACCAGGTGCGCCGACGCCATCCGCACACATTGTCCGGACATTGCGACGAACCCGGTGGGGCGGGTGGTCCTCGCTGCCGTGGAGGCGATGCCGTGGCGGCCGGACAGCCCTGGGCGCTCAGGGTCGTACGAGCAGCTGGAACTCGAAGGAGTAGCGCGAGGGGCGGTAGGTGTGGGAGCCGAACTCGACCGCGCGGCCGGTGTCGTCGAAGGTCGTGCGCTGCATGGTGAGCAGCGGGGCGCCCTCCTGCTCGGCGAGCCGCTCGGCCTCGGCCGCGGTCGCCCCGCGGGCGCCGATGGACTGGCGGGCGCTGTGCAGCGTGATGCCCGCGCCGCGCATCAGCCGGTACAGGCCGGTCGCCTCCAGCTGCGCGGTGTCCAGGTCGAGCAGGCCGGGCGGCAGGTGATTGCACAGGTAGGCCATCGGCTCGCCGTGCGAGAGCCGCAGCCGCTCCACCCGGTGCACCTCGCTGTCCTCGGCCACGCCGAGTGCCGCGGCGATCTCCGCGGTCGCCGCCACCACCGTGTTGACCAGGACCTTCGTCGCGGGGCGCTGGCCGGCGGCCTCCAGGTCGTCGTAGAGGCTGCTGAGTTCCAGCGGGCGCTTGACCTGGCTGTGCACGACCTGCGTGCCGACCCCGCGGCGGCGCACGAGCAGGCCCTTGTCGACGAGTGACTGGATGGCCTGGCGGACGGTGGGCCGGGACAGACCGAGCCGCGCCGCGAGCTCGATCTCGTTGCCCAGGAGGCTGCCGGGGGTCAGCTTTCCGTGCTCGATCGCGGCTTCCAGCTGCTGGGACAGCTGGAAGTACAACGGCACCGGGCTGCTGCGGTCCACAGAGAGTTCGAGCGTCACGGTCGGGTCCACTTGTGGTTTCGGCACGGGCCGAGCGTAGCCGCGCGGTTGGTTGACGGGAAGTCGTGTAGTCCGATTGTCAGGACATACGCATTGACAGCGTGGCTGGTCGGCCCGCACTTTGGTCCCATGCGCATCGGAGTCATCGGAACGGGCCGGATCGGCACCATCCATGCGAACACTCTCAGCCGCAACCGTGAGGTCGGCTCACTGATCCTCACCGACGCGGCCCCCTCGCGGGCCCAGGAGCTCGCCCACCGTCTCGGCGAGACGGCGGCGCCGGGCATCGACGAGATCTTCCGGTGGGGCGTGGACGCGGTGGTGATCACGACGGCGACGTCGGCGCACGCCGAACTGATCGGTCGGGCAGCACGCTCGGGGCTGCCGGTGTTCTGCGAGAAGCCCATCGCGCTGGACCTGGCCGGCACGCTGCAGGCGATCGCCGAGGTCGAGACGGCGGGAACCGTTCTCCAGATGGGCTTCCAGCGCCGCTTCGACGCCGGGTACACCGGCGCGCGGGAGGCGGTCGCCTCGGGGCGGCTCGGCCGGCTGCACACGGTCCGGGCGATGACCTCGGACCAGGCGCCGCCCCCGGCCGCGTATCTGTCCGCGTCCGGCGGCCTGTACCGGGACACCCTGATCCACGACTTCGACGTGGTCCGCTGGGTGACGGGCCGCGAGGTCGTCGACGTGTACGCCGCCGGGTCCGACGCGGGGCCCGCGCTCTTCCGCGAGCTGGGGGACGTCGACACCGCCGCCGCGGTCCTCACCCTGGACGACGGCACGCTCGCCACCGCGACGGCGACCCGGCTGAACGGCGCGGGCTACGACGTCCGCATGGAGCTGGCCGGGGAGCTGGACCAGGTCGTGGTCGGCCTGGACGACCGTACGCCGATCGCGTCCACCGAGCCGACCGGCCCGCCCGCCGCCGACAAACCGTGGACCGGGTTCCTGGAGCGGTTCGGACCCGCCTACGAGGCCGAACTCGCCGCGTTCGTCGAGGTGGTGCGGGGTGAGCGGGCCAACCCCTGCGACGGGCGCGAGGCCCTTCAGGCGCTGCGGATCGCCGAGGCCTGCGAGGTGTCCCGGCGCGAACGCAGACCGGTCCGGCCGGCGGAACTCCCGGACGGGAGCTGACACACGGCGGCCCCGCCTCCCGACGTCCCTGCGGGCGACGGGAGTTGCCTCGCCGCGCCGAGGAACGACGGGCCGGTCTATGGGCAGCGGGAGTTGCCCTCGCCCACCGCGCCGAGGAGCGGTGGGCCGGTCCTACGACGGCTCGCCCCCGGCCTCCTCCAGCAGCCCCGCGTCGTAGGCCAACAGGGCGATCTGGACCCGGTTGTTGAGGTCGAGCTTGGCCAGGATGCGGGAGACGTGCGTCTTGACGGTGGCGACGCTCATGAAGAGCGTGCCGGCGATCTCCGCGTTGGACAGGCCACGGCCGACCGCGACGGCGACCTCGGTCTCGCGGTCGTTGAGGACGCCGACGCGCTCCCGCGCCCGCACGCGACGCGTGTCGGCGGCGGCGCCGGCCGCCCGGTCCATCAGGCGGCGGGTGACGGCCGGCGACAGGACCGGCTCACCGGCCGCGACCCGGCGCACCGCGGCCAGGATCTCGGCGGGCGGGGTGTCCTTGAGGACGAATCCGGCGGCGCCCGCGCGCAGGGCCCGCAGCACCTGCTCGTCGGCGTGGAAGGTGGTGAGGACGACGACCTGCGGGGCGTCCGGCCGGGCGCGCAGCCGCTCGGTGGCGGTCAGGCCGTCGACCGACGGCATGCGGATGTCCATGAGGACGACGTCCGGACGGGTGCGGTCGGAGAGCGCCTCGACCTCGGCGCCGTCGGCGGCCTCCCCGACGATCTCGATGTCCTCGGCGCCGCCCAGCATCAGGGACAGGCCGGCTCTCACCAGCGGGTCGTCGTCGACGAGGAGGAGCCTGATCGCAGTCATGGGCCCACGTAATCACGCGCGGGGCGCGCGAGTTGGGTGCACGGCGGGTTCGGCGGGGGCGTCTGGCGCGGTGTCACGGCACGCTCACCCCCACGGCAGCCAGGCCGACACCCGAAAGCCCCCGTCCGTAGCCGGGCCGTGCTCCAGCCGGCCCCCGGCCAGGGTGGCCCGTTCGGTCAGGCCGATCAGACCCTGCCCGGAGCCGGGGACGGGCGGCACCGGGCCGTCGGGCGGGGGGTTGCTCACGGACATGACGAGCCCGTCGCCCGGGGCACCGGTGACCCGGACCGTGACCTCCGTACCGGGGGCGTGTTTGCGCGCGTTGGTGAGACCCTCCTGGGCGATGCGGTAGGCGGTGCGGCCGGCCGAGGCCGGAACGCCGGCCGGGTCGGTGACGCGGTTGTCGAGGGTCACCTTCATGCCGGCCTCGCGGGACTCGGCGGCGAGCGCGTCCAGTGCGGCGAGGGTCGGCTGGGGCCGGCCGGTGTCGTCGGCCCCGGCAGCACGCAGCACGCCGATGATCTCCCGCAGGTCCTGGAGCGCCTCGTGCGCGCTCTCCCGGATGACACCGGCCGCCCGGGCCACCTCCGCGTGAGGCGCGTCCGGCCGGAACTCCAGAGCGCCCGCGTGCACGCTCAGCAGCGTCAGACGGTGGGCGAGCACGTCGTGCATCTCGCGTGCGATGGCCTCGCGGGCGAGCCGCTGCGCCTGCTCGGCGCGCAGCCGCGCCTCCGTCTCCGCGCGCCGGGCCCGGTCCCGCAGACTCAGCATGAGCTGCCGTTTCGAGCGGGCGAGCATGCCCCAGCCGATGACCGTGAGGGTGAGCAGCACGGTGAGCGCGACGGCCGCCGCGTACGGCAGGTCGGGGTCGGGGCGCATCCAGTAGAACAGCGGGACCAGGGCGAGGGAGACTCCGCCGATCCAGGCCACGTACCGGAAGGGCCGGTGCACGGCGAGCGTGAACAGGACGACCATGCCGGCGCCGCCCGCGGTGTTCGAGACGAGGCCGACGGGGATCATGGCGACGGCGAGGCCGACCGGCCATCTGCGGCGCAGCCAGACCGCGCCGCAGGCCAGGGCGCCGACGAGCTGGTCGGCGACGGCGAGCGACGGCGGCAGTCCGTGCTCGTCGGTCAGGGAGTGGGCGGCGAGCAGGCCGACGGCGACGGCCAGGAAGAAGCAGGAGAAGTCGACGATCCAGTCCCGCGCGGTGCGCCGGGGCCGTCGCCCGGACCGCGCGGCCTCGGGGTCGAGCGCGTGCACCACGGCGGAGGGCAGCAGCCAGCCGCGCAGCTGCGGCTCGTCGCGCGGCAGGGGCACCGCATCGTTCGCCGGCACCGGCCGTGACCGTGTGGTCTCGTCTTCCGTCACGGTCGACAAATCTATGCAGTGGCGGCCCGTGTCACCCACCGGTGGGCGGGATCCGCGACCGAAGTCGCGGCGCCGTCGACTTTCGGCGTGGCCCCGCCGGGGTCCGGATACTTCCGTCGGACGTGCCTCGCCCCGCGGAGTGATGCGTGTGGAGGGTCCGCGGGGCCAGGGTCTTCTCCATGAAGCGGCTGCTGGAACTACTCGGATTCATCGCCCTGGTGCAGGGCGTGCTGGGGCTGTTGCACGAGGTCACCCACTGGCACCTGGGTCTCGTGCAGCGGTTCGGGTTCCTGGACGGTCACGAGATCTACGCGAGTGCCGTCCTCGTGGTGCTGGGGTTCGCGCTGTTCGCCGTCGCCGAGAGCCGCGGGGTCCGCTGACCGCGGATCCGGCCGCGGAATGGCCGAGCCGGTCCCGACGGCCTCCGTCCGGGCGGCCGCGGCTCGGCGCGGTGATCGATCAGGCCGAGGGTCTTTTCGGGAGGTCGATCTGCCGGGCCCGCGCCGCGTGTCACCCGGCGGACGAGGAGAACAGGCCGCCGGTCGGTCCCTGCTTGTCGCCGCCCTGCGCCTTCCGCAGGGCGTTGGCGAGGCTCTCGATGGTGAGGGACTGGAGGATCACCCTGCCGCTGCCCTCCAGGGTGGCCAGGGAGAGGCCCTCGCCGCCCAGGACGGCGTTCATGAGGCCCTGGCGGTTGAGTCCGCCGATGCGCTGGACGCCGTAGCGGATGCCCTCCTCGAAGGCGACGACGCACCCGGTGTCGACCTCGACGCGCCCGCCGAAGTCGGCCGGATCGAGGTCGATGAAGTTGCCGGCGCCGGCGATGATCACCGTGCCGTGCCCGGTGAACTTCTCCAGGACGAAGCCCTCACCGCCCTTCACGCCGGTACGGCCGCCCTGGAACGCGATCCCGAAGTCGACGGTGGCCTCGGCCGCCACGAAGGCGTCCTTCTCCGCGAACCACGCGCGCGTGCCGTCCAGCTCCAGGGCGCGCATCTCGCCGGGCAGCACGCCCGCGAAGCCCACGGTGCCCTCGGCGCCCTGCGCGGTGAAGTACTGGAACGCCAGCGACTCCCCCGCCAGAGCGCGCTGGCCGGCCTGCATGGCCGTGCGGAGCATGCCGCCCATGCCGCCGCCCTGTGCCTGCCCGCCGCTGTTCGACGGGCCGGACAGGCGGGTCTCCATGGTCACGTTCGTCGTCTTGAACAGGAACTTGCCGGCCTCGCAGTACACGGTCTGGCCGGGGTGCAGGTTGACGATCGCCATCTGCATGGCGTTGCCGACGATTTCTTGCCGAAGGGTCACGTGGGGAGAACGTGCGGGGTGGAGGGAAGAGTTCCGGCCATACGGGTGCGGATGCCGGTGCCCGGGCTCGTCGGCTGTGGGGTCGGCGGGTGGGCCCCGCCGCGCTCCTTCCTGTCCCGTCCCCCGGGGGCTCCGCCCCCGGACCCCCGTTCGGCCTGGACGGCCTCGTCCTCAAACGCCGGACGGGCTGGATGGGGCTGCCTCCCGCGTCCTCGCGCCCCACTGGCCGGAAGGCGCTGCCCCCGCCCTCGCGCCGTACGAGCCGGAAGGTACTGCCTCCCGCGTCCTCGCACCGTACGCGTCGGAAGGCTCTGCCCCCTCGCGTTCTCGCGCCGTGCGGGTCGAAAGGCGCAGCCTCCGCATCCTCGCGCCGGACGGGCTGGAAAGCGGCCGCCCGGCTGGGAGGCACCGTCAGCCGTCCAGCTCCCCATGGCGGGTGCGCAGGTCGGATTCGCCCTGTTCGGTGAGGGAGCCGAAGAGGCGGAGGCGGGAGATGCCGCCGTCGGGGTAGATGTCCAGGCGGGCGTGGGTGCCGGTCGCCGGGGCCGGGAGGACGAAGCGGTGGTTGGTGTCGGGCTGGAGGCGGGTGCGCGGGAGGAGCTCGGTCCAGTCGCCCTCCTCGCCGTCGCGCACCGACACCGAGGCCCAGCCCGCGCTGTTGCCCTTCAGGTACGCCGTGTCGATCTCGACCGCGCGGATCCGCGCCTGCGCGACCAGCCGGTAGGTGATCCAGTCGTTGCCGTGGTCGCGCCGCCGGCGGGTCTCCCAGCCGTCGTCCATCTTGTGGGAGCGGCCCGGCTGGATGGTGTGGGAGGCCGGCGAGTAGAAGAGGTTCGACGCGTCCTCGGCCCGGCCGCCGTTCTCCAGGGCGACCACGTCGAAGGTGCCGAGCGACGCCAGCCATCCCGGGTCCGGGACGATCTCGCCGTACACCCGCAGGCGCGCGATGCCGCCGTCGGGGTGCTGGTTGACGCGGACGTGCGTGAAGCGCTGCTCCAGCGAGACGGCGAACCCGTTGGCCGCGTGGCCGCCGACGGGGGTGCGCGGCACCAGCGTCGTCCACTTCACCTCGTCCGACAGCAGGTCCTCCGGCGAGGGGAAGCCCGGCACCGAGGTGCCCTCCACGGACACGGCCTGCGGGTAGTTGCCGCGGAAGTGGGCGGTGTCGACGACGATCCCGCGGATCACGCCGGGCGCGCCCAGGCGCACCAGCGCCCAGTCGTGGTCCTCGGCCGCGGGCCAGGGGTGTGCGGCCGAGGCGCCGCGGCGGCGCCGGGTCTCCCAGCCGTCCATGATCTTGCCCTTGTGGCCGAAGCGCTCGGGGTCGAACTCGGCCGGCCCGGGCACAAGGAGGTTCTCGCGCTCGGCGAAGAACTCGTCGTTGGCGGCGACGACACCGGCGCCCAGCCGCCGGTCGGCGAGGTCGGCGTACCGGGTGAAGGGGAAGTCCGCCGTGCGGTAGTCGGCGTAGGGGTCGCCGCCTCCGTAGGGGTGCGCGTCTCCGGTGAAGCTCTCGGTCGCCGTCACGGTGATCAGGTCTGCCTTTCGGGAGTCGGCCGCTGCGGGTGCGGGGCGGGTCGGATCAGGGGGTACGGGTGAGCAGCCGGCCCCTCGGTGCCGTGAACTCGCCGTCGCCGACGATGCGTTCGCCGCGCAGCCAGGTCGACTTCACGACGCCGTACAGGGTCTTGCCGGCGTACGCCGTGACGCGGTTGCGGTGCTGGAGGGCCGCCGGGTCCACGGTGAACGTCTCGTCGGGGGCGAGGACCGCGAAGTCGGCGTCGCGGCCGGCCTCGATGGCGCCCTTGCGGTCCAGACCGACCAGGCCGGCCGTGCGCGAGGACATCCAGCGGGCGACGTCCTCGAGACCGTGGCCCCGCCTGCGGGCCTGAGTCCACACCGCGGACAGGCTGAGCTGGAGGCCGGAGATGCCGCCCCAGGCCGTCGCGAAGTCGTCCGTCTTGAGGTCCGCGGTCGACGGCGAGTGGTCGGTGACCACGCAGTCGATGGTGCCGTCCGCCAGCGCCTGCCACAGCAGGTCCTGGTTGGCGGCCTCACGGATGGGCGGGCAGCACTTGAACTCGCTCGCCCCGTCCGGGACTTCCTCGGCGGTGAGGGTGAGGTAGTGCGGGCAGGTCTCGACGGTGACGCGGACGCCCTCCGCCCGCGCGGCGGCGATCAGCGGCAGCGCGTCGCTCGACGACAGGTGCAGGACGTGCACCCGCGCGTCCAGCCGCTTCGCCTGCGCGAGGAGGTGCGCGATCGCGGTGTCCTCGGCGTCGCGCGGGCGGCTGGCGAGGAAGTCGGCGTACCGGGGGCCGCCCCGCTGCGGGGCGGCGTCCAGATGGTGGGGGTCCTCGGCGTGCACGATCAGCAGGCCGCCGAAGGAGGCGATCTCGGCCAGTGAGCGGGTGAGGCCGTCCTGGTCGAGGTGCGGGAACTCGTCCACGCCGGACGGCGACAGGAAGGCCTTGAAGCCGAAGACGCCCGCCTCGTGCAGGGGGCGGAGGTCCTTGACGTTGCCGGGCAGGGCGCCACCCCAGAAGCCGACGTCGATGTGCGCCTTCTCCTCGGCCACCGCCTTCTTCGTACGGAGGTGGTCGACCGTCGTGGTCGGCGGGAGGGAGTTGAGGGGCATGTCGACGAGGGTGGTGATGCCGCCCGCGGCCGCCGCGCGGGTGGCGGTCCAGAAGCCCTCCCACTCGGTCCGGCCGGGGTCGTTGACGTGCACGTGCGTGTCCACCAGGCCGGGCAGCAGGACGTCGTCGCCGAGGTCCTCCAGGCGTGCGCCGGGCGGCACTCGGGCGTCGTACGGCAGGACGGCGGTGATCGTGCCCCCGGTGACCACGACCGAGGCGGCCCGCGTTCCCTCCGGGGTGATGACGCGGGTCGAGCGCAGCACCAGTTCTGCGCCGCTGACGTCGGACACCAGGACCCCTCTCTGCCGCCGCCGCGCCGGACGTTACTTCCGGGAAACGGAAGTTACTTCCACGTAACGGAATTCAACTTTCTGTTGAAGGAGTCTTCACTCCCACCCGCACCCCAGTCAAGAGGCACACTTCTCCACAGTGCGCCTCCGGCACCGACTCTGGACGTTTCCGCCCAGCGGAATTAGGATTCCAGCAAGCAGAAGGTAGGTACGTCCACGCCGGGAGTCAACCGGCCGGCGGGTAGGCTTCTGCCCTTCCCGCCCGCCCGAAAGGAACGCGCCGTGCCGACGTCCAGCGCCAGCACCACCGACTCCGCCAAGTCCTCCGCCAGTGGGGGCGTCCAGTCCCTGGAGCGCGCCTTCGACCTGCTGGAGCGGATGGCGGACGCGGGCGGCGAGGTCGGGCTGAGCGAGCTGTCGGCGAGCAGCGGGCTGCCGCTGCCCACTATCCACCGCCTCATGCGCACGCTCGTGGCCTGCGGGTACGTCCGCCAGCAGACCAACCGCAGGTACGCGCTGGGCCCCCGCCTCATCCGGCTCGGCGAGTCCGCGGCCCGGCTGCTCGGCACCTGGGCCCGCCCCTATCTGGCCCGCCTGGTCGAGGAGACCGGCGAGACGGCGAACATGGCCCTGCTGGACGGCGACGAGATCGTGTACGTGGCGCAGGTGCCGTCCAAGCACTCGATGCGCATGTTCACCGAGGTCGGCCGGCGCGTGCTGCCGCACTCCACCGGCGTCGGCAAGGCCCTGCTGGCCCACACCCCGGACCACGAGGTGCGCGCCCTGCTCGCCCGGACCGGCATGCCCGCCGCGACGGAGAAGACGATCACCACTCCGGACGGTTTCCTGGCCGCCCTGGAGGAGGTGCGCCGGGCCGGCTACGCGATCGACGACAACGAACAGGAGATCGGCGTCCGCTGCCTGGCCGTCTCGGTACCCGACTCCCCCACCGCCGCGGCCATCTCGATCTCCGGCCCGGCGGGACGGGTCACGGAGGCGGCGACGGACCGGATCGTCCCCGTACTGCAGCAGGTGGCCGCGGAGCTGTCGGAGGCACTGGCGAGCGCGGGGCCGGCGGCCTAGGCGGCTTCCGGCCGTTTCCGGCCGTCGCGCCGAGTGGGGGCGCCCCTGCTCGGACGCAGCACGGCGGTCACGCCCCCGGGCGCGGGATGCGCCGGCCGTGGAGATCCGGGGGGCGCCTCAGCGATGCGGCGGATCCATGAACAGGTCCACCGCGTCGCGCACGTCCGTCAGCCCGCGGGACAGCGCGCTCACCGACCCGATCGCCCCGGCGATCAGCAGTAACGACCGGCGCAGCCGCGGTGTTTCGGGGATGCCGTGGGCCGCCATCGCGGCCAGCGCGGCGAGTTCGTCCTCGGCGATCGCCCGGTCGGGGAACTCGGCGGGATGCGCGGCGAGTTGACGGCGTAACCGGGACACCGCGGTCCGCAGTCCGGCCACCCTCGGATCGTCTTCCCTGCCGGTCACCGGCTTCTGCCCCACGCTTCGCAACACAGCCGCCCCCTCACGCACCCCGGTGCGCAGGTACGCCCGGCGCCGCCGGGCCCTGCGCGGTGATCCCCGCCGGCGGCCCGCGGGAAGTGGCCGGGCGCCTGGGGGACGCGGGTCAGTAAACGCCACCCGGTGCCCCCGCGCCACCGCCCGGACCGAAATTCAGCCCGCCGGAACCCGGGACCTTCCCGGCTGTCGGGTATGCAGGACGCATGACTCACGACGAACCCCAGGTCGCCGGACTGCTCCTCGCCGCGGGCGGCGGGCGGCGGCTGGGCGGCCGGCCCAAGGCGCTGCTCGAACACCGGGGCCGCCCCCTGGTGGAACACGCGGCCGCCGTCCTGCGCACCGCCGGCTGCACGCGCGTCCACGTGGTCCTGGGCGCTCAGGCGGACGCCGTACGGGAGCGGGCGGACCTCGGCGGTTACGTGCTCGTGGACAACCCGCGGTGGGAGCAGGGCATGGGCGGCTCCCTGCGGGCCGGACTCGACTCGCTCACCGGAACAGGGGTGCGGGCGGCGCTGGTCTGCCTGGTCGACCAGCCCGGCATCGGCCCGGAGGCGGTGGGCCGGGTGCTGGCCGCCTGCGAGGGCGAGGACTCGCTGGTGTCGGCCGCCTACGACGGCGTGCGCGGCCACCCCGTCCTGTTCGGGGCGGCCCACTGGGCGGGCGTGGCGAAGGCGGCGACCGGGGACCGGGGGGCGCGCGCCTACCTGAAGGAGCACGCGGGAGCGATCACCCTCGTGGAGTGCGCGGACGTGGCACGGCCGTACGACATCGACACCAAGGCGGACCTGGTCCACCTTGAGTGAACGGGGTGGCACTGTGCGCCACCTTGCCTCGACCCGGAGAATCTCGACATCAACAAAACATTGAACTTCCACCATGAGGAAACTACTATCCACTGATCAGAAGCGCCTGACCGCTCCGCGGGCGCCGCCCGCCGTACCCAGGCCGACTGGCACCCGGTGCCACGCCCGCTGAAGGAAGTGACAGCTCATGTCCGCACCAGCGCCGTCCCCGCTGGCCATCGTCGACGCCGAGCCCCTGCCCCGGCAGGAGGAGGTCCTCACCGAGGCGGCCCTGGCCTTCGTGGCCGAGTTGCACCGCCGGTTCACGCCCCGGCGTGACGAGCTCCTCGCCCGCCGCGCCGAGCGCCGCGCCGAGATCGCCCGGACCTCGACACTCGACTTCCTCCCGGAGACCGCCGCCGTCCGCGCGGACGACTCCTGGCGGGTCGCCCCGGCGCCCGCGGCACTGAACGACCGGCGGGTGGAGATCACCGGCCCCACCGACCGCAAGATGACGATCAACGCCCTCAACTCCGGCGCCCGGGTGTGGCTCGCCGACTTCGAGGACGCCTCCGCGCCGACCTGGGAGAACGTGGTCCTCGGGCAGCTCAACCTGATCGGCGCCTACACCCGCGCCATCGACTTCACCGACCCGGGCTCCGGCAAGTCGTACGCCCTGAAGGCCGACGAGGAACTCGCCACCGTCGTCATGCGCCCGCGCGGCTGGCACCTGAACGAGCGGCACCTCGTCGACGCCGACGGCGGTCAGGTCCCCGGCGCCCTCGTGGACTTCGGGCTGTACTTCTTCCACAACGCCCGGCGTCTGCTGGACCTCGGCAAGGGACCGTACTTCTACCTGCCGAAGACCGAGTCGCACCTGGAGGCCCGGCTCTGGAACGACGTGTTCGTGTTCGCGCAGGAACACGTCGGCATCCCGCAGGGCACCGTCCGCGCGACCGTGCTGATCGAGACGATCACCGCCGCGTACGAGATGGAGGAGATCCTCTACGAACTCCGCGACCACGCCTCGGGGTTGAACGCGGGCCGCTGGGACTACCTGTTCTCCATCGTGAAGAACTTCCGTGACGGCGGCGCCAAGTTCGTCCTGCCGGACCGCAACGCGGTGACGATGACCGCCCCGTTCATGCGGGCCTACACCGAACTCCTCGTCCGCACCTGCCACAAGCGGGGCGCGCACGCGATCGGCGGCATGGCCGCGTTCATCCCCTCCCGCCGGGACCCGGAGGTCAACAAGGTGGCCTTCGAGAAGGTCCGGGCGGACAAGGACCGCGAGGCGGGCGACGGCTTCGACGGCTCCTGGGTCGCCCATCCCGACCTGGTCCCGATCGCCATGGAGTGCTTCGACAGGGTCCTGGGCGACAGGCCGCACCAGAAGGACCGGCTGCGCGAGGACGTCGAGGTGAAGGCGGCCGACCTGATCGCCGTCGACTCGCTTGCGGCCCGGCCCACGTACGACGGACTCGTCAACGCCGTGCAGGTCGGCATCCGTTACATCGAGGCGTGGCTGCGCGGCCTCGGCGCCGTGGCCATCTTCAACCTCATGGAGGACGCGGCCACCGCCGAGATCTCCCGTTCGCAGATCTGGCAGTGGATCAACGCGGGCGTCGAGTTCGAGCACGACGGGAGGACCGTGGCCGCCACCCCCGAGCTGGCCCGCGAGATCGCCGCCGGGGAACTGCGGAACCTCCGCGCCGAACTCGGCCCGGAGACCTTCGCCGCCGGGCACTGGCAGCAGGCCCACGACCTGCTGCTGGAGGTCGCCCTCGACGAGGACTACGCGGACTTCCTGACGCTGCCCGCCTACGAGCAGCTGAGGGGCTGAGCCGCTCCGGCGCCGGGCGGGGCCGGGCGGGTCAGTCCGCCGCCGTCCGTTCCGAGTGGCCCAGGGACCTGCCCGGGGCCACCCGGTCGCGGACCAGCCGCTTCACGGCCGTGGGCTCGGGGAAACCCTGCTCGCGGCGGTCGAAGACGACCTCGTCGTTCACCCGGACGACGAAGACGCCCCCGGTGCCGGGCTTCAGCGACAGCTCCGTCAGTTCGGACTCGAACGTCGTCAGCAGTTCCTGTGCGAGCCAGGCCGCGCGCGGCAGCCAGCGGCACTGGGTGCAGTACTCGATCTGGACGCGCCAGGCGTCCGCGGTCCGCTCCGTCATCGCAGGTGCACCGACCAGTCCTGTTCCGCCGCCGGTTCGCCGTGCAGGTCGGGGACCCGCTTGAGCCAGTTCGGCCGGCCCTGCCGCGTCCTCGCTGCGCGCCGGGCCTCCTCGGCGGCGATCTCCTCCCCGCTGGGGAAGTCGGTGGGGAGCCAGGCCGCGGAGGACTTCACGCGGGCGGCGAGGTAGCGGACGTAGGCGTCCCGGACCTCGCCGGGCGTGGCGAAGCCCGGTTCGCCACGCAGCCACGCGTCCGGCACCTCCGCCACGATGTCGCGCAGCAGCCGCTCGGTCACCCGGGGCGCCAGCTCGGCGTCGGCCGCCCGGGTGTCGGGACCGTAGCGCCCGAGGGCGTGGTGGCGGAAGTCGTAGGCCTTCTCCGGGTCCGAGGCGTCCCAGCGGTGGTGGAAGACGAGGGCGGCGCCGTGGTCGATCAGCCACAGGCGCGGCGGCACGGTCCCGAAGGTGGGCCAGATCATCAGGTTCGAGCTGTGGACCGTGCGGTCGACGTTCACGGTCAGGGCGTCCAGCCAGACGATCCTGCCCGCCTCCAGCGGATCGACCGGGAAGGTCCTCGCGACCTCGGGGGTGAAGTCCGCGGCCCCCGGCAGATAGTCCATGCCGAGGTTGAGGCCGTCACTGGAGTCCAGCAGGTCGCGGACCTCCTGGTGCGGTTCGTGCGCGGCGAGCGCCGGATCGAAGTGGGCCAGGACCAGCTCCGGGAACCGCAGCCCGAGGGCGCGCGCCAGCTCCCCCACGATCACCTCGGCGACCAGCGCCTTGTGGCCCTGCGCGGAGCCGGTGAACTTCACGACGTAGGTGCCCAGGTCGTCGGCCTCGACGATCCCGGGCACGGAGCCGCCGGAGCGCAGGGGTTCGACGTAGCGGGTCGCGACGACCTCTCTCATCATCTTCCAAGGTCCAACCGGTTGTATTACTTGTGTTCCACGGTCAGCTGCGACGCGGCGTCAGGGCGGTGCGCCCCTTGCCTCGGGCGTCCGGCCTGAGGCGAGCATAGTGACCGCGCGTGACAGCCGTCATGCGGCAACCGCCGAACCCCGACGCGGGTCCGCCGGTCCGGGTCGTCCCGGGCGTTCGGGGGCAGAGGCCCGGCACTGTCCACTCACGGGGGATGCCCGAGGCGGCGCCCGCGGATATCTTCGGCGGGCGCAGGCCCGCGCCCCCTTCCCGTGGCCGCCCCACCGCGGCCCGGCCGTACGTGTGAGGACGACCAGTGAGAGCCGTGAGCTCGCAATGCACGCCGTCGCCGGATCCGGACGCCACCGGCCGGCGTCCCGCACCGGCCCGGGCGCCCGCGGCCGGGGATCTTGGCCCGCCGCGTCGTCCGGCGCCCGCGCCCCGCCTTCCCCAGCCGGTCGTGCGGGCGGCGGCGGCGTGCGCCGGGTGGTGGTGGGCGGCGAAGACGTGGTGGGGCGGGCGTCCCCGTGCCGCGCGGGACCGGGAGCTGGCGTTCGTGTTCACCGTCCTGTCCTTCACCGAGCCCCTGGCCGGGAGCGTCGGCGCCCAGTTCGGGGACCTGCCGACCCGGCACGCGCCCGTCCTCGCGGTGCTGCTGACCCTCGGGCAGACCGTGCCACTGGTCCTGCGCACCAGCCGTCCCGCGCTGTGTCTCGCGCTGGTGGGCCTGTCCTTCGCAGCGCACCAGTCGCTGGGGCTGCCGCAGACGTTCGGCAGCCTGGGGCTCTACGTCGCCCTGTACTCGGTGGGCGCGAACGCCGACCGCCGACGACGCCTGCTGGTGGTGCCGGCGGTGGCGGCGTACGTCGTCTTCTGCGTCGTCCTGCACCGGCTCGGCTCGCCGCAACGGCTGCCGGACTGGGTGGTCATCGGGCTCGTGCTGGCCGCCTTCTGGACCGCGGGCACCGTCGTGCGGGGCCGCGAGGCGGCCGGGGCCGAACGGCGACGGCTCGCGGAGCTGGCCGCCACGGCGGCGGAACGCAGCCGTCTGGCACGGGAGTTGCACGACGTGGTGACGCATCACGTGACCGCCATGGTGGTGCAGTCCGATGCCGCTCCGTTCCTCATGGACGCGCCGGAACGCGTGACGGAGGCGCTTGCCGCGATCAGCGGGACCGGCCGGCGCGCGCTGGCCGAACTGCGGTATCTGCTCGGCGTGCTGGAGGCCACGGGTGAGGCCGCGCCGGACGGTCGGGCACCCGCCCGCGGCGACCTGCGGGACCTGGTCGAGCAGGCCCGGATGGGCGGCCACCCCGCCGAGCTGGTCGAGGAGGGCGAGAGGGCGCCGCTGCCGATCGGCGCGGAACTGGCCGTGTACCGGCTCGTGCAGGAGTCCCTCACCAACGCCGTGAAGCACGCGCCCGGGCGGCGTACCCGCGTCACCGTCGGACACCACCGGCAACACGTCGAGGTCGACGTCAGCAACGACGGCCCCGGAGAGGCCCGTTGGCCCGACGAGGTCGCACCTACGGCGCCGGGCCGGGAACACCTCTCGGGCGGCCGGGGGCTGCGGGGGCTCCGGACCCGGGTCGATATGCTCGGTGGGACGTTCGCCGCGGGCCCGCGCGGCGACGGCGGGTTCTCGGTCCGGGCCCGGATACCCACCCGAGGTGACGCGTGACCGCAGAGCCCCCGCAGCCGTCCGCCCCGCCACCGCACCGCGCGGCCGGCCCCGGCGCCCCGATCCGGGTGCTGGTCTGCGAGGACCAGGCCCTCGTGCGGGCCGGCTACAGCACCATCCTCTCGGCCCAGCCCGACATGGAGGTGGTCGGCGAGGCCGCCGACGGCCGCGCCGCGGTCGAGGCGGCGAAGGCGCTGCGGCCCGACGTCGTCGTCATGGACATCAGGATGCCCCTGCTCGACGGCATCGAGGCCACCCGGCAGCTCGCCGGCCCCGGCACGACGACCGGGGCGCGCATCCTCGTGGTCACGACGTTCAACGTGGACGCCTACGTGTACGAGGCTCTGCGCGCCGGAGCCAGCGGGTTCCTGCTGAAGGACGCGCCGCCCGCGGAACTGGTCAACGGGATACGGACCGTCGCCCGCGGTGAGTCGCTACTGGCGCCCGCCGTGACGCGCACGCTGATCGGCGAGTTCGCGGGACGGGTACGGTCCCCCGGCGAACCGGTGCCCGCACCGGGCCGGGCCCGCGACTTCGGCCCCGGCGCGGCTCGGGAACGCCAGCGCCTGGGACTTCTCACGCCGCGCGAGCACGAGGTGTTGACGCTGATCAGCACGGGCCTGTCGAACGCGGAGATCGCGGCGGAACTGGTGCTCAGCCCGGAGACCGTCAAGACGTACGTCTCCCGCATCCTGACCAAGCTGGACCTGCGCGACCGCGTCCAGGCTGTCGTCCTGGCCTACCGGGCGGGGATCGCCCCGGAGGTCACGCCGTAGGGCTGGACCGGCTGTGGGCCTGTCGGCCGAGGGCCGGTCAACTCCCGTACCGCTGAGCCCCGATGAACCCCTCCCCCGGAGAACGGCCGGAGCAGCGGCGGGAGAGGGAGGTCGGGTCGTCCGTTCGTCCGTCAGGAGAGCGAGGACTCCGTGGGGACGGCGCGGGAGGCGCGGAGCTGACCGCGGTCGTACAGGTGACCGCGGCGCCGGGCCGTGCGCAGGAACCAGACGGTGGCCACGGTGCACACCAGGACGGAGAAGATGCCGGCCTCCGGTCCGAAGCCGCCCCCGGTGATGGCCTCGGGGCCCGTGACGACTCCGCGGACCAAGCCCACCGGAGTGGTGTCGTCACCGGAGACGGTGGTACCGAAGACGCCCCCGCTGACGAAGTTCCAGCCCCAGTGGATGCCGATCGGCGTCCACAGCGAGCGGGTGGCCGCGTAGGCCGCGGCCGTCAGCAGACCGCCCTCGACGGCGATCGCGAGGGCACCCCACACCGTGGCACCCTCGTTGACCAGGTGGAGGGCGCCGAACAGCACGGCCGACAGGGCCAACGCGGCCCGGGTTCCTGTGAGTTCCTCGACCAGGCGGAACACGACCCCCCGGAACAGCACTTCCTCCGTGACGGCCACGCCCGCCATCATCCCGGCCACGGCCGTCATCCCGCCGATCGAATCCCCGGACGCGGTGCCGTACGTGCCGAACACGGCGATCAGGGTGAGTGTGGCGGTGAAGAGACCCACTCCGGCGAGAGCGCCGGACCGCAGCTCGGGCAGCGCCGCCGCCGGGTCCAGCTCCGCCACGGCACGCTGCTCCAGGAACCGGACGGCCGCCGCGTAGGCCGCCAGTCCGCCCACCGCGACCACGGCCCCGGCGAGAACGGCCGGCACCGGCCCGCTTCCGGCCACGGACCGCACCCCGGACGCCAGCGCCAGGACCACGAGGAACAGCACCACCATGAGCCCCAGGCGCACGCCCGGCGAGCGCACCGGGCGCGTCGGGGAGAACGGACTCTGCGAGAACAGATGCTTCAGTTGGCGTACGCCCGGCAGCGATGTCCGCGACATGGTGTTCCTCTTCTACGGCCTGCGGCCCGGTGGCCGCGGTACTGCCGGAACACTATGAAGACGGCGACGCGCGGGGCATCGCCCTCGGGAGGACATCGGGGGTAGCTCTCACGGGGGACGAGAGCGACGCCCCCGCCACCGCCCCCGCCCCCGCCCCCGCGCCCTGGCGGCGACCCGCCGGCCTCGTCGCCGTCGGCGTCCGGCTCGGGGCAGCGGCGGCGCGGCAGAGCTGAGCCTCCTGGTGGGGTCGGCCGGACGGCTCCTAACCGGCCAGCGGGTTGGGGAGGGGGAGGTAGCGGGCGGCGGCGCCGTCCGCTCCTGTCCAGCGCAGCAGCAGGTTCGTCTTGCCGGGCAGGGTGGGCGAGGTGAGCAGGGCGGCGGTCTCGGGCAGGTCGTGGCGGCCCAGGGCGCGGCGGGCGGCGGGCCAGGGGTCGAGGCCGGGGTGGCGTTCGGCCAGGGCGGCGGCGACCTCGGTGAGGTGGTTGACGACCAGGCAGTACACCAGGCGCTCCCAGCCGGCCGCCCGGGAGATCTCCGGCAGCAGCTTGACGCCCTCGGCGTCCCGGAACAGCGCCTGCACCGGCATCCCGTCTGCGTCGACGGCGACCAGCGTGTTCTGCAGGTGTGCTTCCAGTACGACGCCGTGCTCGGCAAAGGCCGTGATCGCGGGCGGCACCACCTGGGCCAGATACGCCTCCCACCAGGCCGCCGGATCCTGCCGGCCGTCCGGCGGACTGCCCGCGAAGCCCTCCACCAGGCCGGCCGCGAGCAGCGGTGTCGCACCGGGCAGCAGGTGGCGGTGGAAGCCGTCGCGGACCAGGACGGCGAGGGCCTCGAAGGCGAAGTCGGCGGTGCGGTGGCCGCGGTCGCTCAGCCAGGCGGCCGATCCGTCGGCGGCGGCGAGGGCGGCGCTCGCCGCCGCGTCGGTGCGGCGCAGTCGCAGCAGGTCGTGGCGCCACAGGCGGCGGATGTCGTTGGTGATGCGCACGTCGAGGCTGAATTTGAGGAACAGGTCGCGTCCGGGCACGTACAGGGTGCGGATCGCCGCGGTGGGCCAGGTGGGGAACGGGGTGGTGCCGAGGGTCAGCAGCCGGCCGTCCGCGAACGCCGGGGCGAGTTCCCGGGCGGCGAGCTCCAGCTGCCAGGGGTGGGCGGGCAGCAGCCGGTAGCCGGGCGGGGCCTCGCCGAGGGCGTCCAGGGCCGAGGTGTCGCCCTCCTCGGTGACCGTGTCCTCGCGCACCGCGAGGAGCACCAGCGGGAAGTGCGCGCGTGCCTCGGGGGCGTACGGCAGCCAGCGGGCGGCGGGGCCGCCGCCGCGCGCCTTGGGGGCCGGGTGGTGCGGGTGGCCGGTGAGGAGGGACTGCTCGGAGCGCAGGTAGGGGTCGTCCGGTTCACTCGTGCGGGCGCGGGCGGCGAGCAGCGCGGCCACCGCGGCCCGGCTGTCGGTCATCTCCGCGAGCAGTTCGTGGTTGGACAGGCCGCTGTGCCGGCGCAGTTCCGCGGCGACGAGTCGTACGAGTTCCGGGTGGCCGAGGCGCTGCCAGCCGTCCGGGGTGCGCAGCTCCGGCGCGGCGGGCCGCCGCTCTCCGCGGACCCTGAGCAGCCGGCCGCCGGGCAGCCGGTACACGTGCAGGTCACCGGCGTGGGAGAGCGGCTCGGCCACCTCTCGCAGCAGACAGTTGAGCAGCGGCGCGGCCGCGTAGGCGTCGGCGCGCTCGGTGACGTCCGGGCTCACCGCGGCGTCACCCGCGGGCGGGGGGATGAGAACCACGCGCTTCACTCGTTTTCCACGGTCCGTTCGGGCGGAGATGATCAGTATGTCTGCCGTCACCCCCCGACCTGGCACCGCAGCCGTCCCCGAGGAGCCCGACCGTGCACCGTCCCCCCACCGCCGAGGCCGAGGTCGCCGAGGAACTGGCCGCCGTACGTCCCGCCCTCGTGTCACGGTACGCGGCCGAGCTGGCCGGTGCCCGGGCGGCGGTGCTGACCCGGCTGTGGCGGGCCCTGGCCCATGAACCCCTGCCGTGGGTGGCGGGCCGGGAGCGGGGCAGGGACGGGCTCACCGTGCGCCTGGCGGACGGACGGCGTCTGCACGGCCCGCCCGCGGACCCCTACGCCACCGCCGCGTACGTGGCCGCCGTAGGGCTGGACGGCGTGGAGTACGACGATCCGGCGCGGCTGACGACCGCCCTGGCCGTCGCGCACGGCGCCGGCTTCGCCGCCGAACTGGGCCACAGCGTCGCCTCGCTGGCCCTGTCGCGGGCCGGACACGCGGAGGGCGCCGAGAGGTGGCCGGTGGACGACTGGGTGTGGGAGCAGCGGGTGGTCGACGGGCACCCCTACCACCCCAACTGCCGTTCCCGGCCTGGGTTCTCGGTCGCCGAGCAGCTCGCCTACGGGCCCGAGCACGGGCCGGTCGTGCGGCTCGGTCTGGTACCGGTGCCGGCCGGGAGCTGCGTGGTGAGCGGCGCATGGCCCGAGGAACTGCGTGACGGTGGGCGGCTGTTGCTGCCGGTGCATCCCTGGCAGGTGGAGCACGTGCTCAAACTGCCCTGTGAGCCGGGCCCCTCCGCGCATCCGCTGATGTCGCTGCGGACCCTCGCCCTGTCCGGCGGGCGGCACGTCAAGACCGCGCTCAGCGCCCGGCTGACGTCCTCGGTGCGGGACATCTCGGTCTACTCGATCGTCCTGTCCGCCACCCTGTCGGACTTCGCGGAGGCGCTCGCGGCCCGCACGGGCGGGCTGCTGCACGTCACCCGCACCCTGGGCGCCGCCACGGCCGGCTCCCCCGAACTGGCCGCGGTGTGGCGCGAGTCGCCCGGGGTGTACGCGGCGCCGGGCGAGCGGGTCGTGCCGGTGGCGGCACTCGCCGGAACCGGGCTGCCCGCCTCCCCCGGCTGGCTCGCCCGGTTCGCCCGGCTGGCGCTCACGGTGGGGCTGCGGCTGCTGGATCTGGGGGTGGCTCTGGAGGCGCACGGCCAGAACCTGCTGGTCGTGCTGTCCCCGGCGGGCGAGCCGTTGCGCCTGGTCTACCGCGACCTGGCCGACATCCGTGTCAGCCCGGCCCGGCTGGCCCGGCACGGGGTGCCGGTGCCCGAGCTGACCGGGCGTCTGGTCACGGACGACGAAACGGCCCTGCGGCGCAAGCTGTTCGGCTCCCTGGTGGCGGGCGCGCTGGCGGCCACGGCCGGTTCGGCGGCGGCCCTGCGGGCGGCGCTGGAGACGGCCGTACCGGATCTGCCGCGTACTCCCGATCTTCTCGCACTGCTCGAAGAGCCGCTGCCCGCCAAGGCGTTGACACTGATGCGGCTGTCGCCGGGGGCCCCGGGGGACCAGTGGGCCGGCCTGCCCAACCCCCTGCTGTGACGGCTCGTTTTGGAGCCCGACACCTCTGATCAATAGGATCCGCCGATGATCAGAACACAACGGCTGGCGGCGGGAGTGTGCGCCCTGCTCGCCGCCCTGACGGCCGGGATCTCCTTCCCGGCCGCGGCGGTCGCCGGTGAGCCCACCGGCGAGACCGCACCCAAGGTCAACCTCCTGCTCGACGTGAGCGGTTCCATGCGGACCCGGGACATCGACGGCGGGACGCGGATGGCCGCCGCGAAGCAGGCGTTCAACGAGGTGCTCGACGCGACGCCCGAGGAGGTCGAGCTCGGCATACGCACCCTCGGCGCCAACTACCCCGGCGACAACCAGAAGACCGGCTGCAAGGACACCGCGCAGCTCTACCCGGTCGGACCGCTGAACCGCACCGAGGCGAAGACGGCGGTGGCCACCCTCTCCCCCACCGGCTGGACGCCGATCGGCCCCGCGCTGCTGAAGGCGGCCGGCGACCTCGACGGCGGCGACGGCTCCAAGCGCATCGTGCTGATCAGCGACGGCGAGGACACCTGCGCCCCGCTCGACCCGTGCGAGGTGGCCCGCGAGATCGCGGCCAAGGGCATCGGCCTCACCATCGACACCCTCGGCCTGGTGCCGAACACCACCATGCGCAAGCAGCTCAGCTGCATCGCCGAGGCGACCGGCGGCACCTACACCTCGGTCGAGCACACCGACGAACTCACCGACCGCGTCAACCAGTTGGTGGACCGGGCGGCGGACCCTGTGGTGACTCCGGTGGCCACCGAGGGCGCCACGGCCTGCGCGCAGGCGCCGACGCTCAAGTCGGGCCTGTACACCGACCGCGAGGAGTTCGGGCAGCAGCGCTGGTACCGCGTGGACGTCGAGCCGGGCCAGGAGGTGCGCGCCTCGGTGAGCGTCGGCGCGGACCGGGCGGTGCACCCCGACTACGGGGTGCTGCTGCGGGCGGTCACGGTGCACGGCCGGGAGATCGTGCGCGGGGAGGCGGCCGGCACCGGCCGCACCGACGTCGTCTCGACGGGCCTGCGCTACCCGAAGGCGGACAGCGACGACGAGGACGCGGCGGCGGAGACCGTGTGCCTCCAGGTCACCAACTCCTTCTCGGCGGCCTCCGGTGTGAAGGCCACGCCGGGTCTGCCGCTGGAGCTGACCGTGGACGTGGTGGACGGCCCGTCCCAGGCGAGCGACGTGGCCTCCTTCGGCCTCGGCCGCGGCTGGTGGCTGCTCGGCGCCCTGATCCTCGCCGGCTTCCTCGCCGGTGTCCTGTGGGGCTGGCTCTCGCGCTGGCGGTTCGCGGTCTGGAGGACCAACTGATGCGACACACCCGAGTGTTGAGCGCGGCCCTGCTGGCGCTCGGCCTGGCCGCGGGACCCGCGGCGGCCGACTCCTCGCCGTCACCGAGCGCGTCGGGCGACAGCTCGGCGCCGACCGCGGCGGGTACGTCGTTCCGTACGGCGACCGAGATCGACCAGGGGCAGCCGGCGACGGCGAACGGTTCCGCGGGCGACTACCTGTACTGGTCGTTCCCGGCGGACGCCGGACAGCGGCCCACGGTGAAGGCGACGGTGAAGCTGCCGGACACGCACGCCGCCGAGACCTGGCAGATCGACGTCTACGACGGTCTGCGCCGCCGCCAGGCCTGCCAGTACGGGGCGCAGACGCGCACCGCCGCGCAGGGCACGTCCTCGGTGGAGCTGGCGTGCGTCCTGCGCACGGTCCGCGCCTGGTCCGAGCCCTGGGCCGACGATCCGCTGCCGGGGACGTACTACGTCCGGCTCACGGTCGTGAACCTGCCGACGTCCGACCTGGGCCTGACGGTCGGCACCGAGGTACGGGTCGACTCCAAGGACATCGGCGGTTCGGCGGCCGTGGACGGTTCGCTGGCCGAGCCGCTGGTCCCCGGTGTCGCGGTCAAGTCCGGGGCCGAGGACGCCGAAGACAAGGGTTCGTCCTCCGCCGTGCTGTCGAGCATCGAACCGGACGGCGGCTGGTCGTCCGGCTGGTGGTCCGACCGCTGGGTGTGGACCGGGATCGGCGGCGTGCTGGCCGCGCTCGCCGGGATCGGCGGCTACGCCCTGACCCGCGGCTCGGGACGGCCGCGCCGGGTACCACCGGGCGCGTGAGCACCCTGCCGCGCACGAGTTGACCGACCATCAGAAGGCCCGCCACCGGCGGGCCTTCTGCCTTTTCTCACGCCTCCCGCAGCGCCTTGGCCGGTGTGCCGTCGCCGGTCACCTCGATCCGGCCGGCGCGCACGGCGTCCCGCACGCTCAACTCGCCCCGGGCGACGGCCGTGCACGTGTCGACGTCCAGCACGAGGCGGGCGTCGGGCTCCGCGGGCGCGGGGCCGTCGCCGTAGACGGGGCCCTCCGTCTCACCGAGGCGGAGGTGGAACTCGCCCTCGTCGAGGCGGACTTCGACGAGGCCCTCGCCCTCCAGGACCCGCAGCAGAGGCAGCGCGAACCAGTGCGCGCGCACCGCGTCCGTGGGCCGGCGCTCGCCGAGTTCGGGCTGTCCCCACGCTCCCAGCGCCTGGAGCACCGGCAGCAGATCCCGTCCGCGCGCGGTGAGTTCGTACACGGTGGCCGCGCCCGGCGGCGGCAGCCGGCGGCGCGTGGCGAGGCCGTCGCGTTCCATGTCCTTGAGCCGGGAGGCGAGTACGTCCGTGCTCACGCCGGGCAGGTCCGCGTGCAGGTCCGTGTAGCGGCGCGGGCCGGCCAGGAGTTCGCGCACGACGAGCAGCGTCCAGCGGTCACCGACGACGTCGAGCGCACGGGCGGCGGAACAGTACTGGTCGTAGCTTCGGCGAGGTGACATGGAGCGCAGTCTAGACAAGTTGTTGGACTTTCCAAGCTCGAACTTGGTAAAACCAAGCAACACCACGTACCGGAGGGCGCAGCGCATGGAGTTCCGGCAGTCGAGCAAGCTCAGCGAGGTCTGTTACGAGATCCGCGGCCCGGTGATCGAACACGCCAACGCGCTGGAGGAGGCGGGCCACAGCGTGCTCCACCTCAACACCGGCAACCCCGCGCTCTTCGGCTTCGAGGCGCCCGAGGAGATCATCCAGGACATGATCCGCATGCTCCCGCAGGCGCACGGCTACACCGACTCGCGGGGCGTCCTCTCCGCCCGCCGGGCGGTCGCCCAGCGCTACCAGGACCGGGGCCTGGAGGTCGACGTCGACGACGTCTTCCTCGGCAACGGCGTCTCCGAGCTGGTCTCGATGGCCGTACAGGCGCTCATCGAGGACGGCGACGAAATCCTCATCCCCGCCCCCGACTTCCCCCTCTGGACGGCGGTGACGACCCTCGCCGGCGGGAAGGCCGTGCACTACCTCTGCGACGAACAGGCCGACTGGTACCCGGACCTGGACGACATGGCGGCGAAGATCACCGACCGCACCAGGGCCGTCGTGATCATCAACCCCAACAACCCCACCGGCGCCGTCTACCCGAAGGAGATCGTCGAGGGCATCCTCGACCTCGCCCGCCGCCACGGCCTGATGGTCTTCGCCGACGAGATCTACGACCAGATCCTGTACGACGGCGCCGTGCACCACTCGGCCGCCGCGCTCGCCCCCGACCTGGTGGTCCTGACCTTCTGCGGGCTGTCGAAGACCTACCGGGTCGCCGGCTTCCGCTCGGGCTGGCTGGTGGTCACCGGCCCCAAGCAGCACGCGCGCAACTACCTGGAGGGCCTGACGATGCTGGCCTCCATGCGGCTGTGCCCCAACGCGCCCGCCCAGTACGCCATCCAGGCGGCGCTCGGCGGCCGGCAGTCCATCACCGAGCTCACCGCCCCGGGCGGCCGGCTGCACGAACAGCGCAACGTGGTGTGGGAGAAGCTGAACGAGATCCCGGGGGTGTCCTGCGTGAAACCGAAGGGCGCCCTGTACGCGTTCCCCCGGCTGGACCCGAAGGTGCACCGCATCCACGACGACGAGAAGTTCGTCCTGGACCTGCTGCTCCGGGAGAAGATCCAGGTGGTCCAGGGCACCGGCTTCAACTGGCCGACCCCCGACCACTTCCGCATCCTGACCCTGCCGCACGCGGACGACCTGGAGGCGGCGATCGGGCGGATCGGGCGGTTCCTCGGCGGGTACCGGCAGGAAGGGCCTCGTAGCCTGTGAGACATGGGTGATCTCTTCCTGGTCCGGCACGGCGAGACCGAGTGGTCCCGGTCCGGGCGGCACACCGGCTCCACGGACATCCCGCTGACCGACGACGGCCGGGAGGAGGCGCGCCGGCTGGTACCGCTGATCCGCTCGCACCGCATCGGCGCAGTCTTCGTGAGCCCGCTGCGCCGGGCGCGCGAGACCGCGGAACTCGTCGGCCTGCACGGGGCCCGCGTGGACGCGGACCTGGTCGAGTGGGACTACGGCGGGTACGAGGGCGTCACGACCGCCGAGATCCAGCGCGAGCGGCCGGGATGGTTCCTGTTCACCGACGGGGTCACACCCGGACCGCCCGAGCATCCCGGGGAGAGCCCGGAACAGGTCGGGGAGCGCGCCGACCGGGTGCTGGCCCGGGCGGACGCGGCGCTCGACAACACGGAGGACGCCGTCGTCCTGGTGGCGCACGGACACTTCCTGCGGGTCCTCACCGCCCGACGGCTCGGGCTGCCTCCCTCGGCGGGCGCGCTGTTCCAGCTGGCGACGGGCACGGTGTGCCGGCTGGGCACGGAGCACGGGCGCCCGGTGATCGCCGGCTGGAACCTGCGGCCGGGATCATAGGGGTGGCTCACGGGTCCCGCGGGGATGTCAGAGCGGCGTCGTAGTCTTCGAGGAGGGCCGGTCCCCGCGCAGCGGGCGGCCCCGCGAGCAGGCCGTCCGCCGGGGAGGAGCGCCGTGACACGACCGCCGACCGCCGCCCAGCGGCGTGTCATCGACGCCGCCGATCCCGTCACCGGGCGGCTGCGGGGCGCGCAGGCGCAGCTCGCCGCGCTGGTTCGGCACGGGCTCGCCTTCCGGCACCCCCGGCCGCCGCACGACCACTTCCTGACACCGGCCGGACACCGGATCCGCGAGGAGCCCGCGCGGACCCCGCCGCCCACCGAGCCTGCGCCCGCGGCGAGCGGCGTGTTCACGGCCCGCGTCGGCGGCGAGGAGGACGCCCCCGCCGCGGGCCCCGCCCGGGTCCGCGAGGTCCACAGCGCCTGGCAGGGCCTGATCGAACTGCGCCGGATGACCCGTCCCGACGGCGCCACGGACCTGCCGTGCGGCTGGGAGCGGACCCATCTCGTGCAGGCGGCCGCGCTCGCCCTGGAGGCGGCCGGTCATCTCCCCGCGGGCGGGGACACCGAGGGCTACCGGGTGCGGGCGACCCCGCAGCCGGAGGCCGTCGCCGTGCGCGGACCGGACGGCGAGACGCTCCGGGCCTGCGCGGCCACCCTGGAGAAGGCGGGCTGGCAGACCGGCGAGCACACCGACCCTCGTACGCGCGCTCGATATCTGCTGGCTTCCCCGCGCCGGGCGTGACGCGCGTGCCAAGATCGGTGGACCGGCCGTCGGCGCCGGACCGACCGCCGGCGGCAACCCGGACATCGACTCGGACGCCGATGCGGACATCGAAAACCGCAAAGACCTCCAGGATTTCCAAGACGTCGAAGACCTCCAAGACCTCGAAGACATCGAAGACATCGAGAAGGGGACACCGTGAGCGAGCCGTTCTCCGTGCGGATCACCGTCCGCGGCTACGAGACCGACGTGCAGGGTCACGTCAACCAGAGCGTGTACATCAACTACGCGGAGCACGCCCGCTGGTCGCTGTTGCGGGAGGCGGGCATCAGCCAGGCCGCGCTGGCCGCCGAGGGCGTGGGCCCGGTCGCTTTGGAGACGACCATCCGCTACCGGCGGGAACTGCTGGCCGGTGACGAGGTGGACGTCACCTGCGTCTTCGACTGGGCGGGCGGCAAGACCTTCCGGATCGAGCAGAGCATCCGCAAGGCGGACGGCACGCCGGCCGCGGAACTCACCTCGGTCGGCGGCCTGCTCGACCTCCGCGAACGCAGACTGGTGGCGGACCCGCGCAGCCGGTTCAAGGAACTCGCCACGGACGCGAGCCTGTTCGGACTGTGACCGCGGCCGCCGGACCCCGCCGGCCCCGACTCACCCGCCACCACCGGAGGTGACGTGCCCATTCCAGCCCGCCGCACCCTGCTCGCCGCCCTCGGTGCGCTCGGCGCCACGGGGCTCGTCGCCCGGTGGCCGTCCGCCGAGGCGGCTCCCGAGCCCGGCCTCGGCGCGCCGGACAAGAAGGACCTCGCGATGCGGCTGGTGTCCAGCGCGGAGAACTCCTCGCTGGACTGGAAGGCGCAGTACCGCTACATCGAGGACATCGGCGACGGCCGCGGCTACACCGGCGGCATCATCGGCTTCTGCTCCGGGACGAGCGACATGCTCGCCCTGGTCGAGCTGTACACCGAGCACGTCCCGGACAACCCGCTGGCGGGCTTCCTGCCCGCGCTGCGCGCGGTGGACGGCACCGACTCCCACGAGGGTCTCGACCCGGACTTCACCGCCGCCTGGCGGAAGGCCGCCGGCACGCCCGGGTTCCGCGCGGCCCAGCGCGACGTACGGGACCGGGTGTACTTCGACCCGGCGGTCGCCCGCGCCAGGAAGGACGGCCTCGGGACGCTCGGCCAGTTCGTCTGCTTCGACGCCATGGTCATGCACGGCCCCGGTACGGACGACGTCAGCTTCGGCGGCATCCGCCGCCGGGCCCGGGGCCTCGCGGCCACCCCGGCGGACGGCGGCGACGAGACGGCGTATCTCCACGCCTTCCTCGACGCCCGGGTGTGGGCGATGCGGCAGGAGGCGGCCCACAGTGACGTGAGCCGGGTCGAGACGGCCCAGCGGGTGTTCCTGGCCGCGGGCAACCTCGACCTGGACCCGCCGCTGAAGTGGCGGGTGTACGGGGACCTTTACAGGATCGACTGAGGAGCCAGGGGCAGCGGCTCGGGCGTGGCCGCGAGCCCGGCCGGCTCCGCGCCGGGGTGGTTGAAGACGAGGTTCAGCAGGACCGCCGCCAGGCAGCCCGTCGAGATGCCCGAGTCCAGCACGATCCGCGCGGTCTGCGGGAACGCGTGGTAGAAGTCCGGCGCGGCGATCGGGATGAGACCGACGGCGAGCGAGACGGCCACGACCAGCACGTTGTCGCCCTTCTCCAGGCCCGCCCGCACCAGGGTCTGGATGCCGCTGGCCGCGACCGACCCGAACAGGACCACCCCCGCGCCGCCGAGCACCGGGCGCGGTACGACGGCGATCAGTGAGGCCGCCGCCGGGCACAGCCCCATCAGCACGAGGAATCCGCCGCCGGCCGCGACGACGTACCGGCTGCGGACACGGGTCATGGCGACCAGTCCGATGTTCTGGGCGAAGGCGCTGCACATGAAGCCGTTGAAGAGGGGGCTGAGGGCGGAGCCGAGGGTGTCGGCGCGCAGTCCGGCCGCGATCGTCCGCTCGTCCGCGGGGCGTTCGACTATCTCGCCCAGCGCGAGCATGTCCGCGGTCGACTCGGTCATCGAGACCACCATCACCACGCACATCGACAGGATCGCGGCGAGCTGGAACTGCGGGGCGCCGAAGTGGAACGGCGTGGGGAAGCCGACGACGTCCGCGCCTGCGACGGGTGCGAGGTCCACCGCGCCGAAGGGGATCGCCACGACCGTGCCGGCGACCAGGCCGAGCAGCACGGCGATCTGCCGGACGAAGCCGCGCGTGAACCGGCGCAGCAGGAGCACGATCAGCAGGGTGGCGCCGGCCAGGCCCAGGTTGGTGGTCGACCCGTAGTCGTGCGCGGCGGGGTCGGGGCCCTGCGCCCAGCCGAAGGCCACGGGCAGCAGGGACACGCCGATGAGGGTGATCACCGTGCCGGTGACGACCGGCGGGAAGAAGCGGACCGCCTTGCAGAAGACGGGGGCGGCGAGGAAGCCGAGGAGTCCCGCGACGATCACGGCGCCGAAGATCACCGGCAGGGCGTCGGCCCGGTCGTGCGTGGCGGCGGCGATCGCGGTCATGGGGGCGACGCCGGCGAAGGTGACGCCGTTGACGAAGGGCAGCCGGGCGCCGATCTTCCAGATCCCGAGGGTCTGCAGGAAGGTGGCGAAGCCCGCGGTGAACAGACAGGCGCCGGTGAGGAAGGTGAGTTCGGCGCCGGTCAGGCCGACGGCCGCGCCGACGATCAGGGGCGGGGCGACGACGCCCGCGTACATGGCGGCCACGTGCTGGAGGCCGCTGGTCACCAGTTTGAGGACAGGGAGTTTCTCGTCAACGGGGTGGATGGCCACTGCGGCTCCTCCGGTCGGTGGCACGTCGGCTCTGACGTGGGTGTCAAGGAGGTGGTGCGGGTGGGCAGGGGGTGCCGCCGCCCCGGCGTGAACCGAGGGCGGGAAGGGAGCGGAAGGCGGGGAGAAGGGGGGTCCAGGACCGTGCCGGGGCGCGTGCGTCCACACGCGCCCCGGGAACGGCCGCCGCGCACCCGGTCCGGGTCCACGGCCACCGGCCGGAAGCCGTCCCTCCCGACCGGAGTCCAAGTGGCCTGCCGCGCGACGGAGTTCGCGCCGGGCGACGGGCGGGGGTTCAGGAGCGGGCGGCGATCTCCGCCAGCCGTCGCGCCTGCGCCCGGGTGGAGCGGGCGATGGCGTCCTCGTCCACGTGCAGCAGACGGTTGTTCTCGACGATCTGACGGCCGCCCACGAAGGAGGCCGTGACGGGGGCCGCCGCGCCGAGGACCAGCGCGCTGACCGGGTCGGCGATGGAGGAGTGGGCCAGCGTGTCGAGGTTCCACAGCACGAGGTCGGCGAGCTTGCCCGGCTCCAGGGAACCGGTCTCCCGTGCGCGGCCCAGCACCTGGGCGCCGCCGTAGGTGCCCAGGCGCAGGGCCTGACGGGCGGTGAGCGCGGACTCGCGGTGGGGGCCGAGGCGGTTGACGAGGAGCGCGTTGCGCAGTTCGGTGTGGAGTTCGCCGGACTCGTTGGAGGCCGTACCGTCGACGCCGAGGCCGACCGGGACGCCGGCGGCGAGCAGGTCGGGGACGCGGGCGATGCCGGCCGCGAGCCGGGCGTTGGACGACGGACAGTGGGCCACACCGGTCTTCGTGCGGGCGAAGGCGTCGATGTCGGAGTCGTTCATGTGGACGCAGTGCGCCATCCACACGTCCTCGCCGAGCCAGCCCGTGGACTCGAAGTAGTCGGTCGGGCCCATGCCGAACAGCTCGTGGCAGAACTTCTCCTCCTCCACGGTCTCCGAGCCGTGGGTGTGCAGCCGTACGCCCTTGCGGCGGGCCAGTTCGGCGCCCTGCCGCATCAGTTCGGTGGAGACGGAGAACGGCGAGCAGGGGGCCACGGCCACCTGGGTCATCGCGTCGAAGGAGGGGTCGTGGTGCTCGTCGATGGTCGCCTCGGTGGCGGCCAGGGCGCCGTCGAGGGTCTCGACGGCGAAGTCCGGCGGCAGACCGCCGTCCTTCTCGCTGCGGTCCATGGAGCCGCGGGCGAGGGTGAAGCGGACACCGGTCTCGCGGGCGGCGCGGATGACGGCGCCGGACAGGTCGCCGGCCCCCTCCGGGAAGACGTAGTGGTGGTCCATGGCGGTGGTGACGCCGCCGCGGGCCATCATCGCCAGGGAGCCCTGGGCGGCGGCGTACACCATCTGCTCGTCGATGCGCGCCCAGGTCGGGTACAGCGCGACGAGCCAGTCGAAGAGGTTGTGGTCCGTGGCCAGGCCCCGGGTGATCCACTGGTAGAAGTGGTGGTGGGTGTTGACCAGTCCCGGGGTGACCAGATGCCCGGAGGCGTCGATACGGCGTCCCACGTTCTCCAGGTCCCCGGGTGCCCTGCCCGCGCCGAGCGACTCGATACGGCTGCCGGCCACGACGACGTGCCCGGAGGCGTACTCCGTGTCGTGGGCGTCGACGGTCGCGATCGCACAGTTCTCGATCACGGTCCGCTGGGGTGCTGCCATGATGCGTCCTTTTCACTCAGTGGGCTCGGTGCGGAGGGCACGGCAGGACCCCGGGAGTTTTGAGTGCCGTGGCCGGGGAGGCCCCTCCCCGGCCACGGGTGCCGAAAGAGGGGGCTCAGAGGTTGGTGAGGTCCACCGGGATCCTCGCCTCGCAGCCGTCCCGCAGGACGGTGGCCTCGATCAGGCCGTAGGGCCGGTCGGCGGCGAAGTACACCTCGTTGTCGTTCTTCAGGCCGAACGGTTCCAGGTCGACCAGGAAGTGGTGCTGGTTCGGGAGCGAGAAGCGGACCTCGTCGATCTCGTCGCGGTGGTCGATGATCCGCGAGCCCATCTGGTACAGCGTCTGCTGGAGGGACAGCGAGTACGTCTCCGCGAAGGCCTGGAGCAGGTGCTCGCGGGTCCTGTCGTAGGACTCCTCCCAGTCGGGCGTCTCCCGCCGGTCGTCGGACCAGTTGAAGCGCCAGCGGGCGGTGACCCGGGTCGCCAGGATGCGGTCGTACGCCTCCGGAAGGGTCGTGTACTTGTCCTTGACGTAGCCCCAGAACTCGGAGTCGGTCGAGTTCATCACGACCAGGTCCTTCAGCCCGGAGACGACCTCCCACGACGAGCCGTCGTAGGTGACCTGCGTGACCCGGGTCTCGCGGCCCTGGCGGACGAAGGAGTGCTCGCCCCGCGCGGGCCCGGAGTCCGTCCGCGAGGTCGCGATCCGCTCCCAGGCGTACTCCTCGATCCGGACGCGGGCCCGCCTGATCGGCTCCTGCGAGGTCACGAAGTGCCGGGCGAGACGGATGCCGAACTGCTCGGCCGACTCGATGCCGTGCTCCTTGGCGAACGCGTACACCGTGTTCTTGGTGGTGTCGGTCGGCAGCACGTTGGCGTTCGAGCCGGAGTAGTGGACCTCCTCCATGTCGCCGCTGAGCGCGACGGACACGTTCAGGTCCTTGATGTGGTGGGTGGCGCCGTCCCGGGTTATCTTCACGACCCGGTTCTCGGCCTTGCCGTACTGGTTCTGACCCAGCATCACGGGGCGGCCGGTCCGGGAATTGTCTGCCATGTGTCTGCTAGCTCCCTCGGTATACGGAGTAGCCGAACGGGTTGAGCAGCAGCGGTACGTGGTAGTGCTCGCCCGGCTCGACGGCGAACGTGATCGCCACCTCCGGGAAGAACACCGCGCCGGCACCGCTGTCCCGATTCGCGGGGGCGTCCTGCTGCGCATCGGCTTGCTTCTGGTCGAAGTACGGCTCCACCGCGAAGTCGAGCCGTACGTGGGTCGTGCCCTCCGGCAGGGCCGGCAGGTCCTTGCACCGCCCGTCCGCGTCGGTCGCGGAGCCGCCGAGCTTCCGCCATCCGGCGTCGCGGCCGTCACGGGCCGCGAGGCGGACGGCGACACCGGCGGCGGGGCGGCCGACGCTGGTGTCCAGGATGTGCGTGGACACGGAGGCGGTGGTGGCGGTGCTCATGGTCGGGCGTCCTCCTCGACGAGTCGGGCCAGGCGGAGACGGTTGATCAGACCCAGCTCGGTGCGGACGGTCTCCCGCTCCCGCTCCGGCGTGCTGCCGAGCCGTTCCCTGGCCGCGTCCCGCATCTGCTCGCCGGTCCGGCCGGTGGCGCAGATGAGGAAGACATGGCCGAATCTCTCCTGGTAGGCCAGGTTCAGTTCGAGCATCTCGGCCTGGAGTTTCGGGGAGGCGCCGGCCATGCCGCGTTGTTCACGTGCCGAGGCCGGGTCGCCGGGCCTGGGGCGGCCGATCGGCGGATGGCCGGCCATGGCCTCGGCCAGGTCCTCGTCGCTCAGCCCGGTCATGGCGCTGTCACTCGCGGCGAGGAGTTCCTCCGTGGTGGCGTAGGGGCGGGCGGCGAGCAGTCGCTTCGCCCAGGTGGTGGAGGCGCACGCCTCGCGGAGGGCGGCCAGGGCAGCTGACTCCCCGAGCGCGTTGAACCGGGCCAGACCCGGGGGCGTGGAAGTCGACGTCACGGGAGCCTCCGTGGCCGCGAACGGCCTTCGTGCTGAACGGGCTGCGCACAGCTAACGCCCCTCCGCGACACGGAGTCAACAGTTTGTTGAAAATTCCGGGTAACAAACCCGGCCCGCCGCGCTCAGCCCTGTTTCTCGCGGTTCAGGTAGTTGTAGACGGTGAAGCGGCTCACCCCGAGCGCTCCCGCGACGGTCTCCACCCCGTGCCGTACGGAGAAGGCGCCCCGGGCCTCGAGTATCCGTACGACCTCCTGCTTGGCCTTGCGGTCCAGGTCGGCGAGGGGCTTGCCCTGTCTGCGCTCCATGGCGACGAGGATGTGGTCGAGGGAGTCGGCCAGCTGCGGCAGCCGTACGGCGACCACGTCGGCGCCCTCCCAGGCGAGCACCACGTCGTCGGGGCCGGCCTCGTCGGGCGCGAGCAGCTCCCCGCCCATCGCGTCGACCAGCGGCTTCACCGCGGCGATGAAGTGCTCCTCCGCGGCGCCGGTCACCGCGCGTCCTCGCCGACCACGTTCAGCTGGAGCGAGATGCGGGTGGCGCCCGCCTCCAGAGCCCGGCGCAGCAGTGTGTCCACGGCGCCGAGCACGGCGTCGGCGCCCCCCTCGGCCGTGTTGCCGAACGGGCCGACGTCCACCGCGTCCAGCTCGGCGGCCTCGACGACCTCGCGGGCCACCACCGCGTGCGCGGGCGCCTCGTCCAGGTCGAAGGGCTCGGTCGTGAACTCCACTCTCAATCGCACGCGCACAACCTAACGCGCGCCGCCGTATTCCGCCGACCCCTCTTGACAAGCTCCGGCAGCCGACGACAATCTTCCAATAGACAGAAACCAACTTCCACTATACGGAATATCGGCGGACGGGCTGTGAACCGTCCGGCACGTCTCGGCACGGAAGGAGCGCGGCCCCGATGCCAGGTCCCGAATCGAGCACAGCCGCAGACCGGCGCTACAGCGTCAACCTGTCGATCCTCTTCACGGAGCTCCCGCTCCTGGAGCGCCCCGCGGCAGCCGGAGCGGCCGGCTTCACCGCGGTCGAACTGTGGTGGCCCTGGGTCGACTCCCCCACGCCCGGGCGCCCGGAACTCGACGCCCTCAGGAAGGCGGTCGAGGACGCGGGCGTCCAGCTCACGGGCCTGAACTTCTACGCCGGACAGCTGCCCGGCCCCGACCGCGGCGCCCTGTCGGTCCCCGGCGAGGAGTCGGACCGGTTCCGCGCCAACATCGACGTGGCCGCGGACTTCGCCCGCTCCCTCGGCTGTACGGCGCTGAACGCCCTGTACGGCAACCGCGTCGAGGGCGTGGACCCGGCCGAGCAGGACGCGCTGGCGCTGGAGAACCTGGTCCTCGCGGCCCGGGCGGCCCACCGGGTCGGGGCGGTCCTGCTGGTCGAGGCCCTCAACCGGCCCGAGTCGCCGCACTATCCGCTGGTGAGCGCGCCGGCCGCGGTCGGCGTCGTGGAGAAGGTCAACCGGGCCACCGGCCTGGGCAACGCGCGGTTCCTGATGGACCTCTACCACCTGGCGGTGAACGGCGAGGACCTGCCGTCGGTGATCGACCGGTACGCGCCGGTCACCGGCCATGTGCAGATCGCCGACAGCCCCGGCCGCGGCGCACCGGGCACGGGCACGCTCCCCCTGGCCGACCTGCTCGGCCTGCTGCGGAAGGCCGGCTACGACGGCCGGGTCGGCCTGGAGTACAAGCCCGGCGACCGCCCGAGCGCGGACGCCTTCGACTGGCTGCCCGCCGACGCCCGAGCCGCGCGCTGAGCGGCACCCACCGGCACCCGTCACACGCGTGACAGAAGCGAGAGAGGCACTCTCATGAGCAACAACCTCCCCAAGGTGGCCTGGATCGGTCTCGGCATCATGGGCTCCCCCATGTCGGAGAACCTGGTCAAGGCGGGCTACGACGTCACCGGATACACCCTGGAACGGGACAAGCTGGACCGGCTGACCGCCGCCGGCGGCACCGCGGCCGGTTCGATCGCCGAGGCCGTGCGGGACGCCGACGTGGTCGTCACGATGGTTCCCGCCTCCCCGCAGGTGGAGGCCGTCGCCTACGGCCCGGACGGCATCCTCGCCCACGCGAGGCCCGGCACCCTGCTGATCGACATGTCGTCGATCACCCCGCGGACCTCCGTCGACCTCGCGGAGGCCGCCGCCGACCGGGGCATCCGCGTCCTGGACGCCCCGGTGTCGGGCGGTGAGGCCGGAGCGGTCGAGGCGGTGCTGTCGATCATGGTCGGCGGCGAGCAGGCCGACTTCGACGCGGCACGGCCGCTGTTCGAGGCGCTGGGCAGGACCATCGTGCTGTGCGGCCCGCACGGCTCCGGCCAGACCGTGAAGGCCGCCAACCAGCTGATCGTGGCCGTCAACATCCAGGCGTGCGCGGAGGCGGTGGTCTTCCTGGAGAAGTCGGGCGTGGACCTGAAGGCGGCCCTGGACGTGCTCGGCGGAGGCCTCGCCGGCTCCACCGTGCTGGCACGCAAGAAGGACAACTTCCTCGCCCGCGACTTCCGGCCGGGCTTCCGTGTCGACCTGCACCACAAGGACATGGGCATCGTCACCGACGCGGCCCGCAACGTCGGCGCGGCCCTGCCGGTCGGCGCCGTGGTCGCCCAGCTGGTGGCCGGACTGCGCGCCCAGGGCGACGGCGGCCTCGACCACTCCGCCCTGCTGAGGGGCGTGGAGCGCCTGTCGGGCGCCCAGCTCTGACCTCACCCCCGAGACCCCGGGCGGCGCCGCCGCTGACATCTGTCCTGTCGCGCCCAGGCGACGGCGCCGCCCGGCACCAACCGCACCGATCCCCCGCCCCGTCCGCGCACCGCGGGCCGGGCGGCGGCTTCGACCGCTCCGAGCGGTCCCGCCCCACCGCGGGCGGCACCGGCGGCTGGATCGGTGAGGCCCGGACCGCGTACGCGTCCGGCCGTCCGCTCAGGACGGCCGGGACGCCGTACGCGCGGCCCGCGCAAAGCCGTGCGACCCGGATGAGGGGTGGTCGCCGGAGCGGCGCGGGCCGGATGAGACCGCGGCGGCGCGTGAGCCAGTGCGGTGGCGAAGGGTCCGGTGCCTCCTTCTTCGACCTGAGGGAAGGGCGGCGCCGGTCCCGTCGCGACCGCCGCGGTCGAAGCCGTCGCCGGCAACGGCGGACGGCGGACGGCGGACCGCAGACCGCAGACCGCAGACCGCAGACCGCAGACCGCAGACCGCAGACCGCAGACCGCAGACGAGCGCCGGGCACGGACGGTTCCGTGTCAGGCGCTCACCGCTGCCCGGGCACGTTCCGGACGGCCCGGGGTGCGGAACCGCCGCGTCCGCAGCACCCTGAACACATGGGACAACCGACGCCGCATCCGCGCATCGTGGTGCACCCGCCGGCCCTCGACGGCTCCCGGCGGGTCACGTCCGGGGACACGGTCCTCGGCATCGCCTCCCACCTCGACGACGTCGTCGAGATCCTCCGGATGGCGGACCTCGACCGCGTCGAGGTGGAGGAGAGCGACTTCGTCGAGTGGCAGGGCGGCGGCCCGGAGGACTGGCCGGGCCTGTCCGAGCCCGACACCGTCTGAACCCCGCACGCGGCGCTCCCGCCCGTGGCGGTCCGCGTACGGCGGTCCGCGTACGGCGGTCCGCGCAGGGCCACCGGCATCCGCGGCCGCTTCGGCGACGACGAGGGCACCGTCCCACACGACAACGACGGCCACGGGAGCGGACACAGCGATACGTCGGGACATTGGTAGGTCTCCCCATCAGGCTCTGTTGGCCGTACAGGCCGTGTGTGCCTGTCCGTTGCTGTGAATACTGGCCCCGCTACGACCTGTCGAT